>JALNZK010000062.1 GCA_023229365.1 Pseudomonadota bacterium
CCTCTTCGACGTGCTCCCCCTGCCGCCATCGAGCTTCGCCTTCCCGGGTCCGAGACCCGCGCCAGAACCTCCGGCCAACGATCCACCGGACATTTAGCCTTCACCCCAGGTCAGGAGATCTGGATTCCACAACCGCGAGACCGGAACATTTCAACCGATGACAGATGCTTTCGGAAAGAGAACTGGTATCTCTAATAGCGCTGCCCAGGGGGCCGCCTTCGCCGCACGCAGCGAGCAGACCCGTCGCGATGATCCGCGCCATCGACCTTCCAGCGCTGTCGCTCGACATCACGAGGACCGCTGTCGCTCGACATCACGAGGACCTCCCCGGCGACGTTCGACCCGGCCCCCTACCAGGCCGCCGCGCCGAGGGGCACTCCGCCAGCGGTGAAGCGCTGCATGAAGCCCCCCGACCCGTCGCCGTCCTGGCTCCAGCTGTCCCAGGCGATCACGAAGCGCCCGTCGGCGGACATCGCCGCGGCCGGCTGGCTCTGTTCGTACATGGTCTGCACGTTGACAGGTTGCTCGAGGCCCACGGCCGTGCCCGAGGAGCTGTAACGCTGGGCGAAGACGCCGCCGTTGCTCCCGTCCTGCCCCCAGCTGTACCAGGTCACGACGAACGCGCCGCCCGCGTCCGAGGCGACCGCGGGATCGTACTGCCCGTCGTCGGTGTACGAGTTGACCTGGAACTCGCCGCCGGCCGACGAGCCGTCGGCCCAGTACCGCCGGCCGAAGACGTTGTCGTCCCAGCCGTTGTAGCTCTGCCAGACGACGACGAACTCGCCGTCGTTGTCCATGGCGACCTGGGGGTACGCCTGGTTCCCGGAGGTGCTCTCGTTGACCTGGATCTCGCCCCCGACCGGAGCGCCGTTCTGATCGTAGAGCTGGCCGTAGGTCCCGCCCTGGTCGCCGTCCTGTCCGTAGCTCACCCACACCACGACGAAGCGCCCGTCGCCCGCCATGGCCACGCTCGGGTAGTCCTGGGAGTCGGTCGTGAACGCGTTGACCTGGAACTCGCCCGCGACGGGCGTTCCGTCGGCCCAGAACCTCCGGCCGAAGACGCCCCAGCCGCTGCCGTCCAGCGCGCCGCCGTCGGCCCAGGCCACGACGAAGTCGCCGTCGTCGTCCATGGCCACGTCGGCGGAGTCCTGGGAGCTCGCGGTCGTCACGTTGGCCTGGATCTCGCCGCCCATCGGGTAGCCGGTGGCGTCGTAGCGCTGCGCGTAGACCCCGGACGAGTCGCCGTCCTGATCGTAGCTCTGCCAGACCACGACGAAGCGCCCGTCGGCGGCCGCGGCGATGGCCGGGCGCGACTGATCGGACCAGGTGGTCGTATTGACCAGGAACTCGGCGCCGTCCGGCGCGCCGTCGGCGCCGAAGCGCTGGCCGTAGATCCCGCTGGTGCTCGAATAGTCCTGGTCCCAGCTGGCCCAGACCGCGGTCGCGGTGCCGTCGTCCGCCAGCGCCACGTCGAAGTTCATCTGCCCGGCCGCGTTCTCGGTGTTCAACTGCAGCTCGGCCACGGTGCAGTCGTGGCAGCCGTCCCACGCCTCGTCGTTCGTGTCGTCGCACTCCTCCGTGACCAGGCCCGATATCCGGACGTCGTCCACGTGGTACGTGTCCCACCCTTGGTCGGCGGAGCCGTCCTTCTGGTAGCTCCAGACGAACGTGTGGATGCCCGCCGAGACCTCGTTGCACTGCTCGGTCCAGACGGTGTGCTCGCCGCTGACCTCGAGCTCGGGGGTGCCGTCGATCGCGAACCGGAAGACGTCGAAGGTCGGCTCGGAGTGGCCGGCCCACCAGAAGCAGATCTCGCCGTCGGTGTACTGCTCGATGCCGATCTCGGCCGTGGTCGTCGCCGCGCCGACGTTGTTGGCCCGCAGGGAGTGCGTGCCGCCGTGGGCCGTCGTGGCGTCGACCTCGAACCGGTACCAGGTGTCGGGGTCGATCTGCCAGTCCAGCCGCGGGGAGGCCCAGCCGCTTTCGAAGCCGTCGGTCACCGCGAAGTTGTCACCCGTGAGCCCGTCGCCGCAATACTCCAGCTCGCAGTCGGAGGAGCAGCCGTCCCCCGGATCGGTGTCGTCGTCGTCGCACTCCTCGTCCGTGTCCTGGGTGCCGTCGCCGCAGGTGCCGGTGTCGGTGTCCGTATCGGTGTCCGTATCCGTATCCGTATCCGTGTCGGTGTCCGTGTCCGAGTCGGTGTCCGTATCCGAGTCGGCGTCCCCGCCGGGATCCAGATCGTACTCGAGCCCGTCGACGTCGCTGAGCAGGCTGCAGCCGCACGCGATCGTGAAGGCGGTGATCATCGCGATTCGCATCATCAGAACCTCGCGTCGAGCGTCAGGCCGAAACCGCCGCCCGCCACCTCCATGGCGGTCACGGCGATCGCGGGCTCGGGTTCCTCGTCGGGCTCGACGAAGAACAGGATGATCCCTGTGACGAGGCAGGCGGCGCCCACGCCGTACAGGACGTCGGCGGTCAGGCTCAGCCTCTTGATCGAGTCGCCCTCCTCGCGCTCGGAGGGGGGACAGTGGCCGTCGACGCAGCTGTCGAGCAGGCTCTTCTCGCGCGCCATGGAGACCCCGCCGACGACCCCGCCGGCGATGGCGATCGCCGCGCCCGAGCCGAGGAGGACCCAGGTCCAGATCCTCCCGCCGCCCTCGGTCGCGGGTGGCGAGCCCGGCGGGGGGCCGGGCTCGACGCGATCGGGATCGACGTCGCCCGGCGCGGCGCCCTCGATCCTGACCACGACGCGCTGGCCGCCGGCGACCGTGACGCGCTCCCTATGGATCTCGGCGCCGTTGCACTTGGCCACCAGCTCGTGCTCTCCGAGATCGACGATCACCGGGCCGGCCAGGGGCAGCGAACCCTCCCGACGGCCGTCGACGAAGATCGTCGCCTCCTCCACGTCGGTCTCGATGACGAGCATGCCGACCAACCGGTTCAGCCGCGCGATCTCGGCCTTGACCTCCCGCTCGCGCTCGTCGGTCACGGCGTCCGCCCCCTCGGCCAGGTAGCTGACGTAGGCCTGGAGCGCGGCGGCGTAGTGGCCGAGCTGGTTCTGCGCCTGGGCGATGTTGTAGAGGATCTTGTAGCTCGGCTTGAGCTCGTAGGCCCTCTGGAAGGCGACCGCGGCCTGGTCGAACTTGCCCTCCTCGTACAGGGAGATCCCCTGCTCAAACTGGGCGCGGGCCTGGTCCTCGCCCGCCGCTGCGCTCGCGACAAAGGACACGAGCGCGGCGGTGAGCACCGTCAGCCTTGCCACATGTCTCATCTCGGCCTCCTGTGCACTGTCGCCCGACCAGGCGAGAGGATAACCCGTTCCGCGAGAGCCTGCCCAGGTTTTTGCCGCTCGATTCGTGCCGTCCGTGAAAATCTGCCGGCCGGCCGGAGAGGCCGGCGCGGTCAGGTCGCCTCGCCCAGCTCCGCGATCTGCTCGAGGAGATCGCTCGCCGGGGCGTCGTAGATCCGGTTGTCCGCGGCGCGGCCGATGCGGACGGACAGATCGAGGTGCTCCTTGGCCAGGTCGTACTTCTTGCGCTCGAAGTGGATGCGGCCGAGGAAGTAGTGGACCTGGACCTGCTCCCACACGGTGTTGCGCTCGTTCGCGACCGTGAGCGCGTGCTCGAGCTGGGTGAGCCCGTCGTTCGAGCCGAACTTCAGCGCGTCGATGAACGCGAGGAAGATGTTGTTCAGGTTGACGACGATGTCGTACCCGATCTCCTGCGCGACCTCCTGCGACATACGCAGGTAGGAGAACGCCTTGCGGTAGTCGCCGAGCTGCACGTAGTCGTCGCCGATGTTGTGCGCGTTCGCCGCGATCTGCTCCTTGAGGTCGTACTCCTTCGCGATCTCGAGCGCCTTCTGGCTGATCATGATGGATCGCTCGATGTCGCGCGCCATGTACCAGACCTGGGCCTGGCAGCGCTCGAAGATGCAGCGCGTCTCGGGCGCGAGCCCCGGGTTGACGAGCCTCTCCGCCGCCTGGATCGCCGCGATCGCGCCCTCGTGGTTGCCCGAGTTCCCGAGCGCCTTGGCGAGCTGCGAGAGGCTCACGACCTTCCGGTTCGGATCCGCCTCCGGCGGCCACAGGTCGGTCGCCTCGCGGTAGTAGAGCTCGGCCTTCTTCATGTCGCCGAGGATGATGTACACCTCGCCCGCGGTCGCGCGGACCTCGGCGCGCAGCCCCTGATCGCCGATCTCGTCGGCCAGCTCGATCGCGTGCTGGAAGTACTGCTGCGACGCGAAGTGGTCCGAGCGGGCCTGCAGCTCGGCCGTGATGCGCAGGATCTCGACGAGCGAGCGCTTGTCGCCGAGCTCTTCGGCGAGCTCCTCCGCGAGGCGCATCTTCTCGATGCCCATCGCGATCATGTTCGTCTTGACCGCGAGCGCGCCTATCGGGAGGTACAGCGACAGGATCCGCCTGGTGTCCGGGTGCGGCACGTTGTGCAAGAGGTCGAGCGCCTTGAGGTAGTAGTCGAGCGCCGAGCGGTGGGAGTAGTCGGAGGCGACCTTCTCGCCGGCGCGGATCAGGTAGTCGACCGCCTTGTTCCTGTCGCCGCCCTCGCGGTAGTGCACGGCGAGGCGCTCGACGAACTCGTCGATCCGGTCGGCGAAGGTGCTCTCGATGGCGGCCGCGATCGAGATGTGGATCTCCCGGCGATCGGACAGCACGATCCCCTGGTAGACGATGTCGCGCACCAGATCCGACGCGAACGAGAACTCGTTGGCCGAGATCCGGTTGAGCAGGCCGATCTCCTTGAGCCCGAACAGCATGGGCTTGAGATCCGCGAGCGGCACGCCGGTGACGCGCCCGAGCAGCGTCACGTTGAACCGCTGCCCCATGACCGCGGCGCGCTGCAGGAGCCCCTTCTGGTCGGCGGGCAGCCGCTTCACGCGGGCACTGACCAGCCCGCGCAGCGTCTTCGGCACGTCGACGAGCGCGCTGTCCGGGTTGTAGGTGACCTGATCGCCCTCCACGACGACCGCGCCGTTCGCGAGGAGCGTCTTGATGTACTCCTCGATGTACAGGGGGTTGCCGTCGCTCTTGAGCGCCACGTCCATGAGCAGGTCGTCCGGCGCCTTCTTCACGTCGAGGCGCGAGATCGCGAGCCGCTTCGAGTCCGACTCGGACAGCGGTCCGAGCTGGATCTCGGCGCACTGCGGATCGCCCTCCCACCCGTGGGCGAACCCGGTCCTGAGGCCGAGCGCGATCATCACCGACACCTGGCCGATGGAGCGCGACAGGTGGTGCAGGATCTCGAGCGACTCCTTGTCGATGTACTGTAGATCGTCCCAGAAGAAGATCGTGAGCCGGTCCGCGGCGAGGCTCGTCGCCGCGCGGATCAGCGACGACCTGAGCTGTCGCCCGCGCTCCTCGGGGCCGGTCGCGAGATCCTTGGAGGCGCCGAGCAGCACCGACACCGCCTGGACCTCCTCGGGGATGAGCCCGAGCTCGCGGAGGCGCTCGAGCTTGAGCTTGAGCTCGCCCTCGGGCTCGATCTCGCTCAGCGCGAGGATGGAGCGGAACATCGACGCGACCGCGGAGTACGGCGTCGCGTTGCGCCACGGGACGCAGGTCGCCTCGTGCCACCCGATCTCGTGGCCGCCCGCGAGCAGGCGGCGCTGCACCTCGTGGAGGATGCGCGTCTTGCCGGTGCCGGCGTCGCCTATCAGCGCGAGCACCTGTCCCGCGCCGCGGCTCACCGACGCGAGCAGCTCGCCTATCTGGCGCAGCTCGTCGCGGCGGCCGAACAGCCTGCCGTACGACTCGGCGACCGGCCTGCGCCCGCTGATCTTGAACACGGAGAGATCGACCCCGCCGACCGCGACGGTGGTCACCTCCTCGAAGAAGAAGCTGCCCTGCGCGAGATCGCGCCCCGCGGACGACGTGCACACCCAGCCCACGCCGCGCTTGGCGAGCTCCCGCCCAGCCGCGAGCGCCTTGAAGTAGGCGTCGTCCTCGCGCGGCCTCGAGCCGCCGCCGACGACGATCTTGTCCGGGTGCACGCCGATGCCGATCTGGAGCTTCGCCCCCGGAGTCCCCTCGGTCACCGTGGGCAGGATGCGCTGCAGCTTGAGCGCCGCGTTGATCGCGTCCTGCGTGTCGCGGCCGTCCGCGACGTCAACGCCGTACAGCGCGACGAGGAGATCGCCGCGCTCCTCCACCACCACGCCGCCGCCCTCGACGAGGACCTCGGCGAGCTTGCGCACCGAGTCCTTGGGGGGCGTCGGGCCGATCATCTCGACCGCGACCACGGTCACGTCCCGCATCTCCGCAGCGAGGCTGCGCGTCCCGGTGGTGGTCGTCGTGTGCTCGCCCGCCGTCGGAGCCGGCACCTGGACCGAGGTGATCTCCGCGGGCAGCTCGAGCCCGGCCTGCGACGTGTTCGTCGCCGCGGTCGCGCCGCCGCCGAGCGCCGCCACGAGGTTCTCCGCCTCGCCCTCTCGGGAGCGCTTCTCCTCCTCCTCGGTGACGCGGGTCTCCTGCAGGAACGAGGCGACGGAGTGCGCGCCGACCCGCGCCCCGATCGTGTACAGGAACGAGATCAGCGCCTCGTACAGCTCGCCGGCGTCGCGGAACCTCTCGGCCGGGTTCGGCGCCATCGCCTTGGCCACGATGTCGCAGATCTCCTGCGGCGCGTTCTGGCCGAACGGCGTGTCCTTCAGGGGCGGGTACGTCCGCGACTGGATCTTGTGGATCACCTCGGCCGCCTTGAGGCCGCGGAACGGGTTGATCGACGTGATCGCCTCGTACAGCACGACGCCGAGCGCGAAGATGTCGACGCGCCTGTCGTGGGGCTTGGCGAGCGCCTGCTCCGGCGCCATGTAGGCGTACTTGCCCTTCACCGAGCCCGGCTCCTCCTCGGAGAGCGTGGTCTTGGCCTTGGCGATGCCGAAGTCGGTGATCTTCACCTCGCCCTCGTACGAGAGCAGGACGTTGTGGGGGCTGATGTCGCGGTGGATGATGTTGAGCGGCTCGAGGTTCTGCCCGCGCCGCCTGTGCGCGTAGTCGAGCCCCTTGGCCACCTCGCTGCCGATGTACGCGGCGAGCTCCAAGGGCACGCTGCGGCCGAGGGTCTCGCAGCGCTTGATGAACGTGGACATGTCCTGGCCCTGCACGTACTCCATCGCGATGTAGTACGAGTCCCCGACCTTGCCGAGATCGAACACCTGCACGATGTTGGCGTGGTTCAGGGAGACCGCGATCTTGGCCTCGTTGATGAACATGTCGACGAACCGCTCGTTGTCGGTCAGCGTCGGCAGGATGCGCTTGATGACCAGCAGCTTTTCGAACCCCTCGACACCGTACGACTTGGCCTTGAAGACCTCGGCCATGCCTCCGCGTCCGAGCAGCTCGAGCAGCTGGTACTTGCCGAAAATCACGGGTCAGATCCTTCGTCTCACGGGCGCGCCGACAAACGCCCCCCGAATTCGTGCCCCTTGGACACGTTCTCGTACCTCTTTAAACAACGGCGGCTCAATAAGATCAAACCGCCAAACGCCGCAACAGTTAAGTGCTCCTGAACAAATATTTTCTGCACAGAATTCCCCACCCCCCGCGAAAAGCCCCTATTTCCCGGACACTGCGTCGAGCAGCGCGCGGGAGAACCGAGTCACCTTCCCCACGGTTTCAATCGAGACGCACTCGGCCGGAGAGTGCGGCCAACGTATCGTCGGTCCGAAGGAGATCATGTCGATGCCCGGGTACTTCTCCCCGATGATGCCGCACTCGAGCCCGGCGTGGATCGCCGTGAACTTGGGCTCCGTGCCGAACTCCTTGATCCAGGCGCTCTTCGCCACCGCGAGGAGCGGCGACGCCATGTTCGGCTGCCAGCCCGGGTAGCCCTTGTTCGACTCCACGGCCGCGCCCGCGAGCGCGCCGACGGAGCGGATCTGCGCAACCACGCCGTCGAGCGCCGACATGTTCGACGACCTCGAACTCGCCAGGATCGACAGCGCGTCCTTCTCCGTCCGGACGCGGGCGACGTTCGAGGAGGTCTCGACGAGCCCCGGAAGATCGCGCGACATGGCGAGCACGCCGTGCGGCAACGCGAGCAGCAGGCGGGCGGCGGCCATCGTCGAGGCGTCGGTGAGCGCCTCGGCCGGCGCCTGGGCCTCGCGCGTCGCGGTGAGCTGGAGATCCGGCTCCGCGGACGCGAACTCGGTGCGGAACCCGGCGAGCAGCTCGGCGCAGCGGCTCTCGAACGCGGCGGCCCCTTCGGCGGGGATCGCGACGAGCGCGAACGCCTCGCGCGGGATGGCGTTGTGCTTGTCGCCGCCCTCGATCGCGACGAGCCGGATCGGGGCCGCGTCGGCGGCGGCGAGGATCGCCCTCGCGACGAGCCGGATCGCGTTGCCCCGGTTCAGCACGATGTCGAGGCCGGAGTGCCCGCCGCGCAGGCCCTTGACGTCGATGCGGTACGCCGCGTGGCCCTTCGGGAGCGGGCCGCGGGAGATCGGGAGGCGCGTGTGCGTGTCGCGGCCGCCCGAGCAGCCGACGTAGAACACCCCCTCCTCCTCGGAGTCGAGGTTGGCGAAGAGCTTGCCCGTGACGAAGCCCGGCTCGAGCCCGTTCGCCCCGTTCAGCCCGGTCTCCTCGTCGACCGTGAACAGGAGCTCGAGCGGCCCGTGCTGCGCGGCCTTGTCCTCCATGAGCGACAGCGCGATCGCGACGCCGATGCCGTTGTCCGCGCCGAGCGTGGTGCCGTCGGCCTTGAGCCAGTCGCCGTCCCGGACGAACGACACCGGATCCTTCTCGAAGTCGAACACCTTGTCGGAGTTCTTCTCGCACACCATGTCGAGATGCCCCTGGAGCACGACGACCGGCGCCTTCTCGCGGCCGGGCGAGGCCTTCACGCGCACGACGACGTTGCCGACCGCGTCGCGCTTCGCCTGGCAGCCGGCCTCCTCGGCCCACTGCACGACCGCCGCCGAGAGGGCGGCCTCGTTTCGCGATCCGTGCGGGATGCGGCGGATGCGCTCGAAGTACTTCCAGACGGCCTTGGGCTCGAGGTTTTCGACGGAGTATGACATCTGGGCTCTCCTTGCTCGGCGCGAGAACGCGGTATGGGGCGACCGCCGTCGCGCGGTCGTTTCGCGGGCGCCAATATACAATGTCGGCGTGCGCGGCACTATACGCAATGTGCGCATTCGAACATGGATGCGTCGCGCCGCCCGGATCAGGCGCGGATCCGCAGGCTGCCCTCGCAGAAGATCGTGTCGGCCGCGCCCTCGTCCGCGACCGCGCCCGCCCGGACGAGGCAGCGTTCGAGCGTCACCCCGGCACCGACCCGCGCGCCCCGCTCGACCACCGTGCCGCCGAGGAGCGCGGCGCCCTCCCCGACGATCGCGCCCTCCCCGACGTGGAAGCCCGCCGCCGGCGGCCCGTAGCCCTCGAGGCGGATCCTCCCGGACGCGAGGCCGACGTTCGCGTCGAGGTAGCTGCGCGGGGTGCCGAGATCGACGAACGCGCCGGGGTCGACGCAGGCGCCGAGCGGTCCGCCGTCGCGCACGAGCTTCATGTAGGCGCCGCGGACGATGCACCCGCTCTCCGGGAGCAGCGCGAAGATCTCCGGCTCGAGGACGTGCACCCCCGTGAACATGTGCAGCGCGAGACCGCCCCTGTCGGCCCCGACGTCGACGAGGCGGCGCACGCGGCCGTCGCCGTCGATCCCCACCGCGCCGAGGCGCTCCGCCTCGGGATCGCGCCGCACGACCATGGTCGCGATCGCGCCGCTCGACCTGTGTGCGTCAACCGCGGCCTCGAGATCGGGCGCGAACAGGGCGTCCCCGTTGACGACGCAGAACGTCCTCTCGCCGAGCAGGCCCCGCGCGCGCCGGATGCCGCCGCCGGTGCCCAGGATCTCGGGCCGCTCCTCCGAGTACTCGATCGAGACGCCGAGCGCGGCGCCGTCGCCGAGGAGCGCGCGGATCACCTCGGGACGATGGTGGAGGTTGACGACGATCTCCGTGATGCCGATTCTCGCGAGGTGCGCGATCGTGCGCACGATGTTGGGCACGTCGACCACCGGCAGGGCGGGCTTGGGCGTTCGATCCGTGAGCGGGCGCAGGCGCGTTCCGAGGCCGGCGGCGAGGATCATGGCGCGCATGCGGGCACTCTAACGCCATTCCGCGTTTCCTGGTACGTTTCACGGCGTGTCGAGGCAGCGAACGAAGCGCACGACGACCTTCCTCGCCGTGGCCGCGTTGGCGATGGCGTGCGGGCACGTCGCGGCGCCGCCCTCGGGCGCGGCCGAGGAGACCTCTTCCGAGAAGGCCGACCTCGCGAGAAGGATGGCGGCGATCCAGCGCTCCCTCTCGGCGGTCGGGTACGCGCCGCTTCCCGCGCGCGTCTTCGCGGAGATCGCCGAGGGCGGGAGCTGCGCGCTCGAGCTCACGCCCGGTGCGGGTCGCGTCGTCGCCGTGGCGATAGGCGCGCCCGACGCCCTCTCCATGGATCTCGCGGTGACGGCCGAGGGCGACGGGGAGGAGCTCGCGTCCGACGTCTCCAGGGCCCGGCGCGCCGCGGTGTCGTTCGCGGCCCGCGCCGACACGCCGTACACGATCACCGCGACCGCGGTCGCCGGCTCCGGAACGGCCGCCGTCGCGGTTTTCGGCGCAGCGCTCTCGGCGACCCCGCCTCCGCTCGCAACGCTGTTCGACGCCGACCCGGCGCCGCGCCTCTCCTGGGCGGAAATCGAGAACCTCCTGCGCGCCGACGGGTACGAGCCCGAGGGCGAGCCCGTCGATTTCGATTCGGCGGAGGCCGCGCACCGATCGTTCCCGTTCGGGATCCGGGCGGGCCGATGCTACTCCTTCGTCGCGCTCGGGAGCGGCGGCGTCGATGCGATCGAGCTGCGCGTGAGCGTCTTTGCGGAGCTGCTCTCGGCCGACCTCGCGGAGCGCTACCACGCGTGGGCGCAGCTGTGCGCCGAGGAGGACGCGACGGTCCGCGCGTCGATCGACGTCTCGAAGGGAGCGGGCCACGCGCGGCTCGGGCTGTTCGCGGCTCCGCGGGACGCCGTCGCGGATCTCAACGGGCCGAGGATCCGCCCGGCCGTCCGCGTCCGTACCCTGGACGCCGCCCTCCGCAGCGCCGGCGCGGTCGTCGAGCGACGCGGGTACGGACCGGCCGAGCGGTTGACGACGGCGGTCATCGAAGGCGCCGGTGGGCGCGTGGAGGTGCCGCTCCCCTCCGAACCGAGCGGCTGCTACGCGCTGGTCGCCGCGGCCGAGGACGCCGGGGCGGACGTCGATCTGCAGATCGTCCTCGAACGGCGCTCCGATGCGAAACAGGCGCTCGAGCTCACGGATCCCTCGGACGGCCCCGACTCGCGGATCGCGGTCTGCCACGGGGACGACGTGCGGGCTTCGGCGACCCTGATCGCGGTCCGCGGCGGCGGTCCGGTGGGGGTAGCGAAGCACGTGCTCCCCGACATCGCGATCGAAGCCGGAGGAAAGGAGCCGCCGCTCGCCGCGCGTGAAGCCGCGGCGCGGCTCGGCCGCGTGGGCCTCGCGCCGGCCGGATCCGGCCCTTCGGTGCGCTCGAAGGGCGGGCTGTGCTACGGCGCGATCGCCTTCTCGCCAGGCGGACGGATCTCGCGCCTCGCCGCCCGGGAGCGCGGCGCGGGGGATCACGCCACCGAGTGGTCGGGCGACGACGAAGGGCCGGAGGTCACGTGGTGCGCGGAGGAGGACGCCGACTACGACGTCGAAGCGACCGCGATCGGCGAAGGCGCGGGACCGCCCGTGATCGTCGTGTTCGCAGCCGACCGGTAGAGGCGGTTCACGAACCGCCCTTGCAGACGTTCGGTACCTACAGCCGTTCGTCGAGCAGCTCCGCCAGCTCGACCGCGTCCATCCGCTTGCCGTCGACGATGTAGGTCGGCGTGTCGGAGACCCGTTTGCGGCGCGCCTCGGACCAGATCGCCTTGGCCCGCTCGATCGTCCCCGGTTCGCTGAGGCACGCCTCGAACGCCGCGACGTCCAGCCCGAGCGCCCGGGCGGTCTCGGCCGAGTAGGCCTCGCGCTCGGGGCCGGTGAGCGGGCGCGGGTTCGACATCACCGCGTCGTTCCACCGCCAGAACGCGCCCTGATCGGCCGCGCAGAGCCCGGCGCGCACGAGCTCGCAGCTCCGGAGCTTGCGGCCGGGCCTCGCCGCCGTGCACTGCATGCGCGCGTAGTCGTGGCGGACGAGCCGGACGCTGCCCTGGTGGAGGACGAGCTGCCGCCGCAGCCACTGGTGCGCCTCGGGACAGTGCGGGCATTCGTAGTCCACGTACTCGTGAACGGTGATCTCGGGCTCGGCGGCGCCGATCCAGGGCCAACCCTCCGCGGTCCTCCCCCTATCGGCGGCGAAGTATCCCGAGCTCCACGAGAAGAGCCAATAGTAGATCACGGCGGCGGCCACGAAGAGCACGCACGCCGCGACGATCAGCGCTCGCCGCAGGCGCGAGCCGCCGCGCCTCTCCTTCGGGGTGTCTCCGCTCATTTCCCGGCCTCCGCGTCCAGGCCAAGCAGCACCGCGGCGCCGTCCAGGACCCTGAAGAGCCCGCGCGTCCTGTCGATGACCGGCTCGGGCCACTCGGCGGGATCCGAGCCCGACGTGTCCCGCTCCTCGATCGGGATCAACCCGTCGAGGAGCTCGAGCGCCTCCTCGAGCGCCGGCCGGATGCACGACATCGAGCCCGCCGCGATCTCGTACTCGCCTCCGGTCGCCTCGGAGGCGAGCCAGCTCACACGCGCCCGCATCGCGAAGAGCGGAAGACCGGCGCGCTCGTCCGGAACCCCGGCGGCGACGAGATCCTCGTGATCCGTGACCGCGTACGGCCTGGCCGCGGCGTCCGCCGGCTCGACGAGGTCCTCCGGCTCGATCTCCCCCACGGGATCCACCCCGTCGACGAGCAGCGAGAGGCGCCCGAAGTCGGCCTGGAACGCGGTGAGCGCGCGCTCGAGCAGCGCGGCGAGATCGACGAGCGCCGCCGCGTCGCCTGTGAACGCCGCGCCGAGCTCGACGTGGACGCGAGCCGTGGCGGGCTCGCACGCCATGTACGCCCACGCGAGATCCTTCGCGACCTCCTGGCAGGCGAGCACGCCCGAGCACCGGCTCGGCATGTCGCACCCTTCGGGCCGCACGTGCCCGCGGCACGCGCCGTCGCACACCCCGCCCGCGCAGTCGCCGCGGCACACTCCCGCGCAGCCGGTCTCGGGGTCCGCCTCGACGCGGCAGCTGCCGTAGCAGATGCCGTCGCAGTCGAAGGGCGCGGCGGAGCTGCACGTGCCGTCGCAGTTCCCCGGGCACGCGCCGTCGCAGGCCCCGTCCGCCGTGTACGAGGAGCACCCGGCGCTGCACGTCCCGCGGCACCGGCCCGCGCAAGGGCCGACGGATCCGCCCGCGCACGTCCCGACGCAGCGGGAGAGGCACTCCTCCGGATCGGCGCCCGCGTCGACCTCCTGGTAGCAGAACCCGCCGCACGCGTCCTCCGCGTCCGAGCCGCTCTCCGTCGCGCACCTCCCGACGCACAGCCCCGCGCACGAGGCGAGCGCCTCCTCGCAACCCGATCCCACGTAGCAGCCGCTCGACAGCTCGCACGAGATCTGCCGCTCGAGGGCGAGCCCCATGTCCGCGAAGCAGCGCGGCGCCTCCAGCTCGATGACGGTGGCGACGCCCACCTGCTCGAAGAGGGCGGCCCGCAGCAGCGCCGCGATCTGCTCGACGTCGGCGGCGGTCGCATGCAACGTCCCGGAGGGACCCTCCGCGTGCGCGTACCCGACGGCGTGTGCCAGGGCGTCCACGTTCGCGTCAAAGCCGGCCTCGGCGCGCCGCCCCCACTGCCACGCCCGGACCGCGGCCTCGATCTCGCCGTCCAGCCGCGGATCCCCCGAGACGTTCACCGCGCCCGCGGACGGGACGCCGCACGGCGCGCACGCCTCGAGCGTCTCCTCGCAGCCCGCCGAGGACAGCGCCGCCCCGGCGAGGAGCGCGCAGAAGGCGAGGCGCCTTGTCGATTCACCGTTCATGGCGCGGAATTATACACGGAGCGCGCGCAAGTAAAAGTCATCGCAGACGATCTTCCTTTTCCCGGGCACTCATTGCCACTATTCAACGGTTGACAAACTGCAACCATTGACACATGTTCCTCCGGTGAACCGCGAGGAGGCGCGCATGGTCAAGAAAGTCGACGCCAGGACGGCCCGCGACCTGAACGAGCTGCTCCACGAGATGATGGTGTCGTTCGGCCACTCGTCCGGGTCCGACATCGTCGCCGTCGTCAACGAGGCCGACCTGACCCTCCCCCAGATCATCATCCTCGGGCTGCTGCAGGACGGTCCCCAGACCGTGTCCCGCCTCTCGGAGATGCTCCGGCTGACGCCGGGCGCGGTGAGCCGGCTCGTCGATCGCATGGTCCGCAAGGGGCTCGTCAGCCGCCGGGAGGGGAACGACGACCGCCGGCAGAAGGTGCTCAGCCTGACCCCGGCGGGGCGGCGCCTGCGCGAGCGCGTCGAGCGCGCCTCGACCGGCAGCTTCGCCGCCGCGCTGTCGGAGCTGGATGCCGCCTTGGCCATCGAGCTGAAGAACGTCCTCAAGCGCCTCGTCGCGGCGTTGTGCTCGCGCGCATCCACCACCGAGAGATGACCACCATGAGCAGAATTCTCTCCCTCGCGCTCCTCATCGCTCTCGCCCTCGCCGGCTGCGCCGTGAAGGACGCCGACGCCGTCGCGCTGCCCCCGGCGACCGCGAACGCTTCCGTCGCGGTAGCGGACGAGCCGCGCCCGGACGGTGGCCAGGACGTGGGCGAGGTGGCCTCCGAGACGACCGCCGACGGCGTCCCCTACTCCGGCACGATCGAGGCGCACCGCCGCTCGACGCTGTCGCCCAAGATCTCGTCGACGGTCGCCAAGGTCCACGTCCGCGAAGGTGACCGCGTCCGGGGGGGGGATCCGCTCGTCACCTTCGATCTCCGGGACGTCAACCTCAGGCTCCGCCAGGCGCGCGCCGCCCTCGAGGGCGCGAAGATCCAGCGCGAAGCCGCCGAGGACGAGTGGAGGCGCATCAGGGCGCTCAAGGACAGCCAGGCCGTGTCCCAGGCGCAGTTCGACGGCGTCGAGTTCAAGAAGCGCGGCGCCGAGGTCGGGGTCGCGAGCGCAGAGATCGCCGTGGAGATGGGCCAGAAGGCGGTGCGCGACTCGGTCGTCCGCGCCCCGTACGACGGCGTGATCGTCCGCCGCATGGTCAACGAGGGCGACTACGCCCAGACGATGCCGCCGACGCCGCTCATCGTCATCGAGGAGACGGGCGTCCTCGACTTGCGGATCCTCGTGTCCTCCTCGGAGATGAACAAGATCCGCGAGGGCGATCCGGTGGCGATCAGCCTCCCGAGCCTCGGGCGATCGATCCGGGCGACCGTGACCCGGATCGTCGCGTCCGTCGACGCGCGCACGCGCAACTTCGCGGTGATCGTCGAGATCCCGAACCCCGAGGGCGCGCTCCTGCCCGGCCTCTTCGCCGAGGCGCGCTTCGAGGGGGCGGCGGCGGCCGCGACGGCGCCATGAAGCTCGCGGAGGTCTCGATCCGCCGCCCGGTACTGGCGACGGTGATGATGGCGGTGCTCGTCGTCTTCGGCGTCACCGCCTACCCCAAGCTCGGCCTCGACATGATGCCCGACGTCGACATGCCGGTCGTCATGGTCACGGCCGTCTACCCCGGCGCCGATCCGGAGACGATCGAGAGCAAGGTCGTCGAGAAGCTCGAGGAGGCGGTGTCGACCGTCAACGGGATCAAGATCCTGCGCTCGACGAGCACGGAGAGCGTCGGCTTCCTCACGATCCAGTTCGAGCTCGAGCGCAACGCCGACCAGGCGATCCAGGACGTCCGCGACAAGATCCAGACCGCGCTCGTCGACCTCCCCAAGGACCTCGAGCCGCCGCAGGTCGTGCGCTTCGACTTCAACGCGGCGCCGATCCTGATCCTCGCCCTCCGCGGCGAGGGGATCGCGACCGGCGAGCTGACCCGGATCGCCGACCAGGAGGTCCGCCAGGAGCTGCAGAGCATCAACGGCGTGGGCGGCGTCGAGGTCGTCGGCGGCCAGGAGCGCGAGTTCCACGTCTACCTGGACCCGGCCAGGCTCGAGGAGAACGGGCTGACCGCGGCCGACGTCGTGCAGGCGCTCGGCTCGCAGAACCTCGAGTTCCCTGGCGGCCGCGTCGACGTCGGCGGCCGCGAGCTCACGGTCAAGACCCGGGGACAGGTGCGGGGCCGCGAGGAGCTCGAGGGCATGATCCTGACGGCCTCGAGCGGCGCCCCGGTGCGCGTCGGCGCCGTGGCCCGCGTCGTAGACGGCGTGGAGGAGATGCGCAGCTACTCGAACCTCGACGGCGAGACCGCGATCGCGCTCATGGTCCGCAAGCAGAGCGGCGCCAACACCGTCGCCGTGACCGACGCCGTCCGCGCGGCGGTGGCCAAGCTCGAGACCCGCCTGCCCGACGGCGTCTCGATCGCGGTGCCCGTCGACAACTCGGCGTTCATCCGCAACATGATCCACGACGTCAAGTTCGAGCTCATCCTCGGCGCCATCCTCGCCGTGGTGATCATCCTCGTCTTCCTCCACGACTGGCGGGCGACGTTCATCAGCGCCCTCGCCCTGCCGATCTCCGTGATCGCCACCTTCGCGTTCATCCAGGCGATGGGGTTCACCCTCAACATGATGACGATGCTGGCGCTGTCGCTCTCGATCGGCATCCTCATCGACGACGCCATCGTCGTAATCGAGAACATCCACCGCCACCTGGAGATGGGCAAGCCGGCGCTGAAGGCCGCCGCCGACGCCACCGCCGAGATCGGCCTCGCGGTGATGGCGACCACGGCGACGATCCTCGCGGTGTTCGTGCCGGTGGCGACGACCAAGGGGATCATCGGCCGATTCATGATGCAGTTCGGCCTGACCGTCGCCTTCGCCGTCACGGTGTCGCTGTTCGTCGCCTTCACCCTGACGCCGATGCTGTCGGCGCGCATGCTCCGATCAAACGGCACGAAGAACCCCGTCGCCCGCGGCATCGAGGCGGTGCTCAAGGCCGTCGAACGCGGGTACCGGGCGATCCTCGGCGCCGCGCTGCGCCATCGGATCGTCACCCTGGCCGTCGGCGTCGTCGCCCTCGTCGGCGCCGTGTTCCTCGCGCGCGGCATCCCCATGGAGTTCATGCCCGACGAGGACCGCGGACAGCTGATGCTCAAGGTCGAGATGCCCGCGGGCACCGCGTTCGATCGCACGCGGGAGTACGTCGCCCAGGTCGCCGAGCAGGCGCGCAAGGTCCCGGGGGTCACCAGCGTCCTCTACACGGCCGGCGGCGAGGGCGCTCAGGCCGAGGCCAACAGGGGAGAGGTCCAGGTCTCGCTGGTCCCGAAGAGCAAGCGGACCTTCACGCAGAACGAGGCGATGGCGCACTTCCGCCGCGTGTTCGAGGGTCGCGAGGACGCCATGATCGTGGTCGAGAAGCTCACCCTGGTGAGCGCCGGCTCGGCGATGAAGCAGACGCCCATCCAGTACAACCTGCAGGGCAGCGACTACGAGGAGCTCAACCGCGCGGCGCAGGAGCTCGTCGCGGCGCTCCGCGCCAAGGGCGGGTTCGTCGACCTCGACACGAGCTACCGCGGCGGCAAGCCGGAGTACGCGATCAACATCGACCGCGACCGCGCCGCCGACCAGGGCGTGCCGGTGGCCCTGCTGGCGACCACGGTCCGGAGCCTCCTCGCCGGCGACAAGGCGGGCGAGGTGCTCGCCGACAACGAGCGCCACGACATCCGGCTGCGCCTCGACGGCGACTTCCGCAACAGCCGGGAGGATCTGCTCGCCCTCAAGGTGCGCTCGGCGAGCGGCGCCCTCGTCCAGCTCGGCAGCGTCGTCTCCATCGACGAGGGCAGCGGCCCGGCGCGGATCGAGCGCCAGAGCCGCATGCGCCAGGTGACGGTGTTCGCCAGCCTCGAGGACAAGCCGCTCTCGGTCGCCATGGCCGAGGTGGACGCGGCCGCGGCGCCGAAGCTGACGAAGCGTGTCCGCGGCGTCTGGGGCGGGATGGCCGAGATCATGGAGGAGTCGTTCGCGAACCTGTTCGCCGCGCTCGTCCTCGCGATCCTGATCATTTACCTGGTGCTCGCCGCCCAGTTCGAGAGCTGGGTGCACCCGCTGACGATCATGATCTCGCTGCCGCTGTCGGTGGTCGGCGCCATCGGCGGCCTGCTCGTCGCCGGCGAGGCGCTCGGGATCATGGCGATGATCGGCATCATCCTGCTCATGGGCCTGGTGACGAAGAACGCGATCCTCCTCGTCGACTACACGAACACCCTGCGCGAGCGCGGCATGGAGCGCGTCCCGGCGCTGATCCAGGCCGGCGCCACCCGGCTGCGCCCGATCCTGATGACGACCGCGGCGATGGTCTTGGGCATGACCCCCGTCGCCATCGGCGCCTCCGAGGGCGGCGAGATCCGCTCGCCGATGGCCGTGGCCGTCATCGGCGGCCTGCTCACCTCGACCTTCCTCACCCTGGTCGTCGTCCCGGTCGTCTACTCGTTCCTGGATGCGGCCTGGGAGCGGATCTTCGGCAAGCGCAAGGTCCTCCACAGCATCGACGAGGGGCTCGCCGCGAAGAGGCCAGCTTGAGCATGGTCGCGATCGGCTCCCGATTGCACATTTCGACGGCGACGCGTGGATCGAAAACACGTTCCCGCACGCGGCTTCAGCGGACGTGAGCGAGGAACTCCTCCACCGTGATCCCCGCGTGCCGGACGAGCGCGCGCAGGGTGCCGATGGAAAGCTCGCGGTGCAGGGGCACGGACAGATTCACGCGCACGCCGGATTTCACGAGAACGACGTGGCTACCCACCTGGCCGACCACTGTCCAGCCGAGCCTACGGAAAGCCTTGACGGCGTCGGCGCCGCTTAAGTTACCGAGTCTGCCCATCAGACCGCGACGACGATGGACGACGCGCCGCGCCGCTTCTTGATCGTGCCGGCGGCCTTCTGGTCCTCCGCCCACAACCACGCGGTGATCGCCTCTTTGATGTTCTCCAGAGCTTCCTTCTGGTCCTTGCCCTGGGAAACGCACCCCGGCAGCGCCGGGCACTCGACGACGAACCACCCGTCCTCGGCCTTCTCGACAACGACATGAAATATCATGGACGCACCTCTCGAATCCTCTCCGGGACTCTATCACATGCTGATACGAAGCCCACTGCTCAGTGCAGCGTGACAGTGGACGAGGTGCTCTCGTAGCCCGCCGCTCCGCAGCCGCTCGTGACGTAGGACATGGTCTCGTAGCGCAGCGTGTAGGTCGGGCCCGTGATCGCGGCGAAGGCGAAGCTCTGGTCGACGACGGTCGTCCCCGGGGCGATGGCGAAGCTGCCGACGTCCACGCCGTTGATGAACATGTCCATGTTCTGGTCGTCGCAGGTCAGGCCGTTGTAGCCGACCACGACGTGGATGTCGGCGCCGGTGACGCTCGCGAGCCCCGTCGTCCGGACGCCCTCCACGTAGTTGCCGTCCTCCCAGAAGTACTCCGTGGTGTCCGCGGCGCCGTCGAACACGTCCCCGGCCGAGGGGAAGTAGACCGTCTCGCTGTCCGTGTCCGTGTCGGTATCGGTGTCGGTGTCGGTGTCGGTGTCGGTGTCGGTATCGGTGTCGGTGTCCGTGTCCGTGTCCGTGTCGGTATCCGTGTCGCTGTCCGCGTCGCTGTCCGTGCCGCTGTCCGTGTCGCTGTCGCTGTCCGTGTCGCTGTCGCTGTCCGTGTCGCTGTCGCTGTCCGTGTCGCTGTCGCTGTCCGTGTCGGAGTCGCTGTCCGTGTCGCCGTCTCCGTCACTGTCGGAGTCGCTGTCCCCGCGGTTGCTCAGCGAGGTCTCCGCACAACCCGACGTCATCGGGAACATCGCGCCGGCCAGGAGCGCTCCGATTCCAATCAGAAGCACCGTGCGTTGCATCGCTTGCTCTCCTCTCCAAGCGGACGATGGAACTCGCGATCAGTCTATCGGTCGCGGCCGCGGGCCGCAACCTCGACCTCGTCGCCTCGACCCCGTCGCAGGCGCCCGCCGAACCGCCGGTACGCGACGAGCGCCGCGAAGAAGAGGAGGAGCGACACCGCGACGCCCTTCCAGGCGAGCGCCTCCGCGCCGCCGCCCTCGTCCGACAGCCGCTCGGCCCAGCCGCGCGCGTCGTCGTTCTCCGGATCGGCGGCCGCGATCTCCCGGTACAGCTCCGCGTCCGGCGCCCCACCCTTCCGGAGCGCCTCCGCCTCGAGCCACTCGAGCCGCGCCTCCGCGAGCCGCGCCTCCGCGGAGCCGGGCCTCGCCACCCGGGCGGCCATCATCGTCGCCGCGCGCGCCTCCTCCGGCGGATCGTCGTCCTCGTGCTCCCGCGCGAGCGCGAGGAACCCGCGGGCCATCTCGTGGCGGTCCGAGAACATCGGCGCGTCGCGGAGCACCCGCCTGTACTGCGCGTCCATCTTGGCGAGATCGCCCGCCGCGGCGGCCTTCTTCCCCTCCTCGAACGCCGCCGAGATGCCGGCGAGCCGGATCGAGTCGAAGCGCTCGTACAGCTCCCTCGACCACTGCGGGAGCTCGGTGCCGTCCGCGGGCTCCTTCCCGAACGTGTTCTCGTACAGGCGGCGCATGGGCCACCGGGCGTTGGCGCCGTACACCTCGACGCACTTCCGGGCCGCCTGCCGGACGAACGCGGACTCGTGGTTCGTGAGCGAGACGGTGACGTCGATCGCGTCCAGCTCCTTGACAGACGCGTACGCCTCGAGGAGCTGCGCGAGCCGCCGCGGGTTCTCGATGCCGTTGACCTGCTCGCCGAGCAGCGGGTTCCCCATGTCCCGGATCCACGCCACGGAGAACATGTGCAGCTCCGAATCCTTGCTGCCCCGCCCGTAGACGAGCGCCGGCAGCGCGTCGAAGCCGCGCGCCACGAGCAGCTCGCCGATCGTCTGCCGGAACACCCCCGCGTGCCGCGGCGAGAACTCGAGGATCACCTTGTACGCGGTCATCGTGTTCTGGGCGAGCAGCGCCGAGATCATCGACATGACGCGCGCGGCCGCCCGCGTCCCGGCACCGGCGTCCGCGTCCGTGGGGCTCGCCTCGAGCAGCGCGGCGAGCACCGTGAGCCCCGCCTTGGGCCCGGCGAGCTCGACGCGCCGGCGGGCCGTCTGCATCGCCCCGCGGATCTCGGGGTTGCGCGCGCCGTGGCCTCCCCAGAGCACCTGCCGCAGCGTCTGCTCGGAGCCGCCGGCTCCGCGCTCGAGCTCCGCGGCCGCCTGGAAACGCGCGTCGCGGTCCGCGCCCGTCGCCCGCGCGAGGATCCCCTCGATCTCGGCGACGGTCAGGCCGAGCTCGACCGAATGCGACATGTCCGGCGTGCCGCCGAAGTCCGCGTGCCGCTCCGGCTCAGCCGCCGGGCCGCACCTTCCGAACGCCTGCTCCTCGGCCGCGGCGGAGCCGCACACCGAGACCAGGACGAGCACCAAAGGGAGGATAGGGCGCGACATGATCTACGCGGGATCCTTCGCCCGGTCGCTGCGGATCCGCTCCTTCGCATAGGTCCGGAACAGGGCGCCGAGCCGCTTGTTCAAAGGGCCCGGGACGCCATCGCCGATCCGCCTGCCCGCGACCTCGACGACCGGCTGCACCTCCCTCAGGGTGCTCGTGAGCATCACCTCGCTCGCGTCGAGGAGCTCGTCCACCGTGAGCGCGCGCTCCGCGCACCTGACGCCGTTCTGCCGCATGATCTCGATGAGCAGCCCGCGCGTCACGCCGGCGAGCAGCCCGATCTCGAGCGCCGGGGTCGCCACCGCGTCGTCGATCACGGCGAAGACGTTGGACGACGTCGCCTCCGCGACGTGCCCCTCCCCGTCGAGCATGAGCGCGTCGTCGCAGCCCGCGGCGCGCGCCTCGCCGAGCGCGAGCACCGAGTTCAGGTAGTTGCCGCTCTTGATCGCCGGATCGAGCGACGTCGGTGAGGTCCGCCGGATCTGCGGGATGGCCACGCGGATGCCGCGCTCGTACGTCCAGTCCGGGAACGGCTCGTACGGCTTGACGAGGATGACCGTCAACGGCTCGCCGGCGGTCGTCGGATCGAGGGTGATGGGCCCCGAGCCGCGCGTGACGACGATCCGGCAGTACGCGGATGGGTGCCCGGCCGCCGCCAACGTCCGGCGCACCTCGCGGTCGATCTCCTCGGGCGCGGGGAGCCGTATGCCGAGCCGCTCGGCGGAGCGGGAGAGGCGCGCGAGGTGCTCGCGGAACGCGAACGGGACGCCCTCGTAGGTGCGCACGACCTCGTACACGGAGTCCCCGTACAGGAAGCCGCGATCGAGCGCCGAGACCTTGAGCTCCTCGGGGGCTCCGATCACGCCGCCGATGTTCACCGTCACGCCCCGACCCATACCGACCTCCTTACCGCACCGCGCGTGAAAAACGCAACTGGATGGACGCCCGCAAAAGAGCTAGATTTCACGGAACGGGTGGAGAGGACCTCCACCGAAAGGAAGGGAACATGAGACACGTGAAGGCGAAATGGGGCGTCCTGCTCCTCTTGTGCCTCGCGGCGGCCGCGCCCGCCCTCGCGGCGTGCGACGAAGACGGCTCCGGGGGCGATTCGGACAGCGATACCGACTCCGACTCCGACACCGACTCCGACACCGACTCCGACTCGGACTCGGACGGGTGCAGCGAGATCGAATGGGGAGGCATGCCGGACGTCGGCGAGGTCCCGAACAACTGGCAGATGAAGGGGTGGGCGGACCAGAACGGCGACGGCAGCCTCTCCGCCGATGAGCAGACCGAGGTGGAGTTCACGCTGGAGGACATCCACTGCCTGGGGAAGCAGTCGCTGATCTGGCTGATATCGGACAAGTACTGACCCAACTGCCCGAGCTGGTTCAGCTCGGTAAGCGACGCGATCAGCCCGATCATGGAAGAGGACGGGGTCGTCATCATGATGTCGGTCGTCGGCGCGCTCGGCGGCGACACCGAGCCGTTGCCGTACGAAGAGGTCTACAACTACTGGGACGGCTACTTCACGTCGACCTACTTCCTCAACGCCCCGCCGCTCACGTTCAGCTCGACGCCGCACCAGGTCGTCATCGACCTCGAGACGATGATCGTGCTCGGCAAGGGGAACTCCTCCGGGATCACCATCGAACAGATCGTCGAGCTCGTGGAGCAGGCCGCGGCCGACTGAGCCCTACCCCTTCCGCTGGCGCTGCTTGAAGTGGATCCGGATCGGCGTGCCGTCGAAGCCGAACGCCTCGCGGATCTTGTTCTGCACGTACCGCCGGTACGAGAAGTGGAGCGACTCCGGGTAGCTGCACTGCACGACGAACGTCGGCGGCCGCACGCTCGCCTGGGTCGCGTAGTAGAGCCGCACCGGGCGGCCCTTGCGCATGGGCGGCGGGTGGTGGTCGATGATCTCCTCGAACAGCCGGTTGAGCCCGCCGGTCGGCACGCGCTTCGTGAACTCGTCGTACGCGGCGTCCACGAGCGCGAATAGCTTGTCCACCCCGTTGCCGTTGAGCGCGCAGATCGGCGCCGCCGAGATCCACGGCGCGAACGCGAGCACGTCCTTGGTCGCTTCGAACAGCTTCTGCTGCCGCTCCCGGTCGCCCTTGACGAGATCCCACTTGTTGAGCGCGACCACGGCCGCCCGGCCCCGATCCACGGCCAGGCCGAGCACCTTGGCGTCCTGCTCCGCGACCCCCTCGCCCGCGTCGAGCAGCAGCACGACGACGTGGCACCTCTCGATCGCGCGGACCGCCGAGGTCACCGCGAGCTTCTCCGGCCCGGCGAGCGGAACGCGGCTCTTGCGGCGGATCCCCGCCGTGTCGACGAGGACGTACGACCGCCCGCGGCGCTCGAACGCCGAGTCGATCGCGTCGCGCGTCGTGCCCGGCTGATCCAGGGTGAGCAGCCGCTCCTCGCCGAGGATCGTGTTGATGAGCGACGACTTGCCCGCGTTGGGCCGGCCGATGATCGCGACCTTGATGGGCCCGCTCGGCGCCTCCTCCTCGCCTTCGTCCGTCCCCGCGCCTTGGCCCTCCTCCTCGTCCTCCTCCTCCACGATCTTCGCCGACTCCGGGAGGCGGGCGTAGACGAGATCCTCGAGGTCGGCCACGCCGCGCCCGTGCAGCGCGCTGACCAGGACGACAGGCTCGATCCCGAGCGAGAACACGTCGACCGCGTCGTTCTCCTGGCGCGCGCCGTCCACCTTGTTGACGACCAGGATCGAAGGGCGGCCCGCGCGCCTCAGGAGATCCGCCGTAGCCACGTCGCCGCTCGTGGGCGGGACGCGGCCGTCGACGACGAACAGCACGAGCGCGGCCTGCTCGAGCGCGGTCCGGCACTGCTGGTTGATCCCGGTCTCGACCGCGCCTTCCGGGTCGAACTCGAACCCGCCCATGTCGACGAGCGTGCACCGCTTATCGCCGACGTCGGCGTCGGCGTACAGGCGATCGCGCGTCACGCCGGGGCGGTCCTCGACGATCGACACCCGCCGGCCGACGATCCTGTTGAACAGCGTCGACTTGCCCACGTTGGGCCGGCCGAGCACCGCGACGATCGGGTGCTCACCGACCCGCGGCGGCGTGTTCGGCACTCGGTTCCGTCGCCGTCGCCTCATTCGTACCCCATCTTCCGCAGCCCCGCGGGGCTCTCGCTCCACCCTGGCGTCACCACCACGTGCAGGCGCAGCTCGATCGGCACGCCGAGCATCCGCGCCGCCTCGACGCGCGCCCGCTCGCGGATCTCGCCTATCATCGCGCCGTTGCGCCCGATGACGATCCCCTTCTGGCTGTCCTTCTCCACGTGGATGACGGCGTTCACGGAGCAGCGGTCCTTCTCCTCGACGAACCGCTCGACGACGACCGCGGTCCGGTACGGGAGCTCGGCGTGCAGAAGCTCCGTGAGCGCCTCCCGCACGAGCTCGGCGACGAAGAAGCGCTCGGCGCGGTCCGAGATCATGTCCTCCGGGTAGAGGTGCGGCCCCTCGGGCAGGAGCGGGACGACCGCGTCGAGGAACCCGTCGACGCCGTCGTTCCCGAGCGCGGAGATCGGGATCGCCGCGACCACGCCCTCGACGGCGGACACCGCCTCGAGCATGGGGAGCAGCACGGCCTTCTCGCGCAGGAGGTCGATCTTGTTGAGCAGCGCCACGACCGGCTTTCCCGCGGCCGTGAGCCGGTCCACGACGTCGCGCTCCTCGGCGAACAGGGTCGCCGCGTCCCCGGCGGACGCGTCGAGGAGCCAGACCACGACGTCGGTCTCGGCGATCGCCCCGGCCGCCGCGTCGAGCATGTAGCGCCCGAGCGAGCTGCGCGGCCGGTGGACGCCCGGCGTGTCGAGGAAGGCGATCTGCGCGTCGCCCCGGGTCCAGACCGCGAGCACGCGGTTGCGCGTCGTGTTCGGCTTGGGCGTCACCGCCGAGACCTTGCGGCCGAGGATTCCGTTCACGAGCGTCGACTTCCCGACGTTCGGGCGCCCCACCACCGCCGCGTACCCGCACCGGGTCACCGTCCCCGCCTTCCCCCCGTCCGCTCCGTCCACTTCGTCCACTAGTCCTTCCTCGGGAACTCCCGAACCGGCTTCGACGGCTCGCTCACGTCCAGGATCGCGAGCCCCGCGGAGTCGTTGCCGAGCACGAGGCGCTTCTCATACAGCCGCACGCGGTTCACAGGCTTGTCGAGCGCGAGCGCGCCAGCAATCGCGAGGCGCTCCCGCTTCTGTGCGTCGACGGTGACCACGCCGTCGTCGCCGCTCGCGACGAACGCCCAGCGGCCGTCCGCGGACGCGGTGACGTCCCGCGCCATGTCCTCGAGCGCCACCCGGCCGACCTCCTTCGGCGCCTCGCCCGAGACGTCGATCGCCGCGAGCCCGGCCGGTCCGTCGGCGACGAACGCGATCCCGCCGCGGAGGCAGACCGCCCGCGCCTCGCCCGGCGTGTCGATCCGCCAAAGCTCGACGAGCGCCTCGCCGTCGAACGCGAGCTTGACGAGCCCCTCGGTCCCGGCGGCGGCGTAGATCTCCATGCCCTCGCCGAAGATCGCGTGCTTGACGTAGCCTTCGGCGCGCCACGCCGCGATCGGCCGCGGGCTCCCCGGATCGGCCACGCCGACGACGCCCACGCCCATCGAGCCGTCGGCGACGAGCAGGAGATCGCCGCTGAGATCCAGGCGCACCGCCGCACCGGGCGTTTCGATCACGGCGACGGCGCTCGGCTCGCGCGGATCGGCGGCGTCGATGACGGCGACGCCCTGCGCCCCGGTCGCGACGAACGCCCACCTCCCGTCCTTCACGACCACGTCGCTCGCAGCGTCCCTCGAGTACACGGTCGATCTCTCCTCGTAGCGCGCGCCGCCGTCGACGAGCGCCCCTATCACGAGGCCGGCCGTGGCGCCGCGGTACACGAGGTCGCCGACGAGGATCGCCGCGTCGCCCCTGCCCTTGGTCGCGGCCGCGGCCTCCGGGGAGGTCGGGATCGGGAGCTCGGGCGCGACGACCCTGTAGCCCGCGGGTCCCGGCGGGAGGCCGCCCGTCGGGCGCTCCGTCGACCCCGGCGCGGCGCCGCACGCCGCGAGCGCGAGGCAGGCGAAAGGCAGGGCGAATCGCCATGCGCGGCTCACGGCGCCACCTCCTCTCCCGTGAAGTAGCGGATCATCCGCTCGAGCGCGGCCTCGTTGACCGGCCCGAACGGCAGGAGCCCCTTGTGGTGCATCTTCGAGTCGCGCGTCGGCCGGTAGAGCCCCTTGCTCTTGTACCCCGCGCCCTCGAACAGCCCGACGACGCCGTCGTACTCCGCCGTGTCGGGCGTCGGGACCGGCGTCTCGGGCGCGATGAGCGCGCGCCACTTGATCTCGTCCCGCGCGGTCGCGGCCGTGATGTTCGGCTCCCACGGCTCGACGCCCGCGGCGTACATCTCGTCCTCGTCGATGCCGGTCGCCGAGCTGAAGTACTCGTCGCCGAGCGCGCCGAACCCGTGCCCGAACTCGTGGACGAGCACGTAGTCCGCGTACTCCGAGTCGGCCGAGAAGATCGAGAACGCGCCGAACACGCCGCCGCCGCCGTACCTGCACGCGTTCACCATGACCACGATCGTGTCGTACGGCGCGAACGACGCGACCTCGCGCAGCGCCTTCATGTCCCAGGTGGTGAGGTAGCGCTCGGCGTCGAACGTGTCGAAGGCGGTGTGCACCGCCGTGTCGCGGAAGGCGCCCTTGCCCGGTTCGTCGGCGCCCGACTCGCGGGAGATCGCCTCGACGAGCCGGATCGAGATCGAGTCCCGGTGCGCCGAGAACGGCGCGTGGTCCAGGATGACCCCGGCGAACCGCCGCGCGTCGGCGCGCATCTTGTCGATCTCGTCCGCCGCGTAGCCGTCCGGCACGACGACGATGTCGATGGTCTTCGCCGGATCCGCGTCGCCGCGGTGGATAGACGCCAAAGGAAGGGCGCCGCGGCGCCCGCGCCGGACGTCGTAGGCGTCGGGATCGATCGCGAGCTTCTGGAGCTCCTCGAATCCGCCCTTGCCGTCGCGCGCCTCGAGCACGAGCTGCACGGGCCTCTTGGGGCGCGGCATACGGACGGGCTCGTTCATGGCGCGCCGCTCGCCGCGGCCGGCGGCGTCGGTCGTGAGCCACTCGCCGAAGAGCGAGCAGTAGCCCTGGCTGAAGATCTCGCGGCCGGTCGCCTGGTCGAGGACGCGGAAGTGGTACTCGCCGAAGCCGGTCGGATCGACGAGGTGCACGCGCGTGCCGGGCCAGATCGGCTCGGCGACGAGCTCCTCGATCGCGAACGACTGCTCGCCCCGCGTGCCGGAGTGCACGAGGTCGACGCGCAGCGCCTCGTCCGTGAACCAGTCCGCGTACTTCGGCTGCTCGATCGGATCGGCGGCCGCCGCGATCGGCGCGGCGAGCAGCGCGGCCGCGACGAGCAGAAGAGCTGTGGAACGCATCGCGCCTCCTTCCCCACAGGGCGTGTAGCATCTTTGAGATTTTCCCACCACCGCCCGGCCCCGCTGTTGTACTGTGGAGCCAATCTTCCAGGAGGTGCGGACATGACTTGGCGGAACCGACTTCTCGCGCTCTCGCTCGCGCTCCTCGCGGCGGGGCTCTGGGCCTGCTCCGGCGACGAAGGCGACGACAACCCGGACGGCGGCGACACGGACACGACGCCCGAGCCGATCTGCCTCGAGCCGGGCGACGGCCCGTACGCGCTCGCGTTCACCGACGTCACCGTGGAGCTCGGCCTCGGCCCGGACGACCAGCGGATCACCGGCAACCTCGTCTCGATCGCGGACGTGAACGGCGACCACTGGCCCGATATCGCGCTCTCCAAGGGCTCCACCGTCCGCGAGACGCCCGAGGCGCCGACCGGCCTCTACCGGCTCCTGCTGAACAACGGGGACGGCAGCTTCACGGACGCGACCTTCACCTCCGGCCTCTACACGGCGCGCGACGGCACCGAGGGCCGCGGGGGGACGTACGTGGTGTTCGCGGACGTCGACAACGACGGCGACAAGGACGCGCTCGGCGTCGTGTACGAGGACGCGGGCAACTACTCCGCCCTGCAGGACTGGACCTCGATCTACTTCAACGACGGCACGGGCAGCTTCGAGATCGGCCCGGAGCAGGAGTTCAGCCCCGAGGTCGTCAACCCGATGGCCGGGGCCGCGTTCCTCGACTACGACCACGACGGCCTGCTCGACCTCTTCGCGGGCCACCACTACGCGACCTACGGGGTGCCCGCGTCGAGCGTGATGGACACGCTCCTCCAGGGCGACGGCGCCGGCGGCTTCACGGACGTCTCGGCGGAGACGGGCGTCGCGACCGTGCCGCACACCGACGCGGCGGCGCCGGCCGGCGGCACGCACAAGCCGACCTGGGGCGCCACCGCGTGCGACCTCGACGGCGACGGGTGGACCGACCTCCTGACGAGCAGCTACGGCCGCCAGTACAACCAGACGTTCCGCAACACGGGCGGCGCGTACGAGAACCTCACCCTCGCGTCGGGGTATGCGTCGGACGGCAACGAGGACTTCGGCGACAACCAGTTCTTCCTCTGCTACTGCCAGAACAACCCCGACGAGCCCGAGTGCGCCGGCGCGGCGACGCCGGTCATCTCGTGCGACGGGAACTACTGGAACGCGGGCACGGACGATCAGCCGTGGCGCCTCGGCGGCAACAGCTCGAACGCCGTGTGCGGCGACGTCGACAACGACGGCGACAACGACCTCCTCGCGGTCGAGCTGGCGCACTGGCACATCGGCCAGTCCTCGGACAAGACCGAGCTCCTGATCAACAACGGGTTCCCGGCGACGGCGTTCGCACGGCCGGGCAACGAGGCCACCGGGCTCACGCGCACGCACGTCTCGAGCTGGAACGAGGGCGATCTCGGCGGCCTGATGGCCGACTTCGACAACGACGGCCGGCTCGACGTCCTCGTCGCGTCGTCCGACTACCCGGGCACGTACTCGCTCCTCTGGCAGCAGCAGGCGGACCAGACTTTCGTCGAGGTCGGCGACGGCGCCGGCGCGCGGGTCCACAGGTCACACGGGGTCGCCGTGATCGACTACGACCGCGACGGCGACTACGACCTCGTGTCCGGCACGTCGCTCGCGCGCTGGGCCGCCACGGACAACCCGCCGGCGCCGGACGACGCCTACGCGTACGTCCTGCGGAACGACACCGGCGCCGCGTCGAACAAGATCATGCTGCACCTGCGCGGCGCGGGCGGCTCCGGCGGCGCCAACCGCGACGCCGTGGGCGCGCGCGTGACCGTGACCGCCGGCGGCAGGACTTTCGTCCGCGAGGTGCAGGGCGGGTACGGCCTCGACGGGATCCAGCACGACGACCTCGTGATCATCGGCTTGGGCGCGGCGTGCACCGCGGACTCCGTCACCGTGCGCTGGCCGAACGCGAACATGGACGAGGCGACCTTCACGGACGTGCTCGCCAACCACGTCGCGATCATCGAGGAGGGCCAGGAGCTCGCCTACCAGACGCTCGCGGCGTACGCGCCCGCGCCGTAGGCCGCCAGCCCCTACCCCTTCCGCACGTGGTGCGGCATCGCCTCGGGCAGGACCATCGACAGCTCGACGAGCCCCGCAACCGCGCCGTTCGCGTGCCACGGCGTCTGGAAGATCAGCTTGCGGACGCCGCCCTTCTCGATCGTGTAGGCGTTGGTCCTGCCCTCGGCGAGGAGGGTGCGGATCAGCTCGGCCGACGCCGGGCCGTGGCAGTCGAAGAGGCTCCTGCCGACGAGCGCGCCGCCGCCGTCCTTCGCGAACGTCGCCTTGGACTTCTCGTTCATCTCCAGGATCACGCCGCCGCGGTCGCACACCGTGACGGCGACGTCGATAGTTTCTGCCCAGGTGGTGTTCTCCATGCAGCCCTCCGCGCGAGATGATATGCTCCCGGAATGCGAACGTCGAACGGAGGTTTCTCGATGACACTGTTGCTTCGCAGCGCTCTTCTCTCGGCCGTCGCCGCGTCGCTGTGGCTCGCGTGCGGATGCGCGACCACGAAGCTGGACACCGGGTCGGACGGCGATTCGGATTCGGATTCGGACTCGGATTCCGACACGGACTCGGATTCCGATTCGGACTCGGACACGGACGCGGACACGGACGCGGACACGGACTCCGATTCCGATTCCGACTCCGATTCCGATACCGATTCCGACGCC
>JALNZK010000063.1 GCA_023229365.1 Pseudomonadota bacterium
GGCGGCCGCCCCCTGTTGCACGACATCGGGGACGGCTGGTGGCAGGACGTCGACACGCCCGAGGCGATGGCGCACGCCGCCCTGCGGATGGCGGAGATGGAGGGACGACGATGAGGATGGAGCTCGTCTGGGCGGTCGCGGTGACCGCGGCGGTCGCGAACGCGGCCTGCTCGCAGTGCGGCGAGGAGAAGGCTCCGCGGCCGACCGCGCCCGACCCCGCGAAGGAGAGCCCCGCGGCGCCCAAGAAGGACGAGGCCCGGCCCGATGCGCCGGTGCGCGTCTCGGACGCGGGCGTGCCCGAGGCGACGGGGCCTGTGGGGCCGGTGCCGGATCGGCTCCGCGGCGTCTGGGAGAAGATCGATCAGCCGTTCCGCGGCATGCGCATCGAGCTCGGCGCCGGCGGCATGGCCGCGGTCCCGGTGATAGCGCCCCCCGTCGACGACGCGGAGGCGGTCGCGTTCTACACGAAGAAGAACGGGGACAAGGAGGATCTCGGCGTCCAGTTCGCGGCCTGCATGCCGAAGATCTGGAAGGCGGGCGTCACGAAGTACGCCGAGCTCAAGCCCACCGCGCGCGCCGACGAGTGGGTCGGCTCCACCGAGCTGCACATCGTCCGCGTCCAGACCTGCGACGAGCTGAAGACGAAGAAGCAGGATCTCGCGCTGCGCCTGACGTCGAAGGACGAGCTCGTCGCGACGGTCGTCGACCCGAAGCTCAAGACCTCGCAGACCGAGACCTGGAAGCGCGTCCAGAAGTAGGAGGGGCGGCAGGCTGAGCCCGCGGCTCCGGTCGGCACGCGTTTGGTTGGCAACTACGGGGTTGTCGGGATGGTCGTGAACGTCGTGCGGCCCATGCTCCAACCTTCGATCGAACCCACCTGATTCAGGCCGCTGTCGAGCGTCCCTGAGACCTTCCTGGTCAGGACGAGCGCCGCTTCGCAGGTCGTCGTGTCGCCGTCGACGTCGAGGCTATTGGCGGGGATCGTGTCGGATCCGCTGTCCGTCCAGGTGGCGTCGTAGTCGAAATTGATGCAGTCGCCCGTGACCAGAAGCTCGATCTCGTCGTTGCCGGCTCCGGCGTTGTTGTCGTCCCAGGTGACGTCGAGCAACACGTCGCGGGGGGCATCCACGCCTTCGGCTGGTGCGGTGACGGTCACCGCCGGGCGCAGGCCGCTGACGGTGGACGTGTAGCCGCCCGCATCCGGCCTGGAAAAGACGAAAGTGTACTCGTCCGCCGGTTCGATCTCCGCAGAGTAGACGACCGGGACCACCGTGCCGTCGACGGCCTGCAACTCGGTGCCGTTCACGGTGATGCTGTCGCCGCATTCGCCGAGCACGACTGCAGATCCCTGATCGGTCTTGAAGATCGCCTGTCCCTGGGCGGTATCACCCTCTTCGATTGCCGCGAGCTCGAGCGAGAGTCCCTGCGTCTTCAGATCGCAGGAGTCCTCATTCGCGAGGCACCCCGTGGCCGCGATGGCGCCGAGCACGAGGAGTGCTACGATGGTGATTGTCTTCCGCATTTTTCTTCCCTCCTTATTCTTTCGTTAAATGAATCGTCATGGATTGCACGACGTTTGGACGACACCCATGCGTCCGTTGTTCATAAAAGATCCAAAACGACGATGTGGCAAGAATAGCACGAAAACGGGAACGGCAAACTCGACGCGTCGGGTCGGGTCAGGTCAGATCTCGCCGAGGTCCGCGTCCGGGGCCCACCCGTCGCGGCCGCCGTCGTCGCGGATCTTCCAGAACCCCTCGCGGCGCTCGAGGATCGAGACGCGGCTCCCCTCGTCGAGGGCGAACCGCTTCACGGCGCTCCCCGGCCCCTCGAGGACGTCGACCGTCCCGGAGCGGACGACCACCGCCTCCCGCTCGCTGGTCTCCTGGCGCCACTTCCCGTACGCGATGGCCGCGGTCGCGACCGTGAGGATCGCGAGCACGCCGATCGCGACGCCGAGGGTGAGGCGGACGCCCTCCGCGCGCGCGATGCGCCGCACGACGAGGGCCGTGAACAGCGCGACGTGGAACAGGAGGAACGCGAACGCGGCGGTGCGCGGGGAGAACCTGTCGAGGAGAGCCCGCCAGGCTGTCGTCGCCGGCGCGAGATCCGCGTTGCGGCCGGCCTCGCTCGCGCGGCGGGCGAGGTACTCCCGGATCACCGAGAGGTTGTGCACCGCGTCCTCGTGGCCCGGCTCGCGGCGCAGCACGCGCTCGTAGTACTGGACCGCGCGCCCGAGGTTCCCGAGCCGCGCCTCCGCCGTCGCGCGGTTGTACGCGAGCTCCGCCGAGGTCGCGCCGAGCTCCTCGAGCCGGGAGTAGGACGCGGCCGCCTTCGCGTAGTCGCCGGCCCAGAACGCCGCGTTCCCCTCGGCGAAGAGCCCGGCGAGGTTCCCGGCCTCGCCCAGGGCGGGCGGGGCGGCGGCGAGCGCGGCTGCGGCGAGCGCGGCGGCGGCGAGCGCGGCGCACAGGAGTCGCATCGGCGTCACGGCTTCCCCTCCTCCGGTTCGATCGCCACGGCGGCGAGGCGCGCGACGAGGGATCGAATGCGCTCGAGCGCCCCGCGCCGCTCGCCCGCGGCCGACGCGCTGCGGGCGAACCGCGCGAAGTCGCAGCTCTCCATCTCCGCGACGGTGGCCTCCGCGAGCTCGTCGCCGAACCCGCGCCGCCGCAGCCGGGCGGCGAGCTCGGCCGACGTGTCGCCCGCGACCGGGCACTCGAGGCGGTCCTCGAGGAACGCGACGAGCGCCCGCTGGAGCTCGGCGAAGAAGCGGTCGCCGTCGAGCCCGTCGCCCCGAGCGGCGAGCTCATCGAGCCTGCGTCGCGCCACGGCGTCCGCGCGCTTGGAGCGGTCGCGCAGCAGGCGGTCCCTGCCGCGGCGGCGTGTGATCTGCGCGGCGACGAGGGCGACGAACGCGATCGGCGCGAGGGCGACGAGCGCGAGGAACCACGGCTCGTTGAGGACGATGCCGCCGCCGTCCGGTTCGACGTCTGCGCGCGTCGCGATGGAGCGCAGCTTCTGGGTCATCCGCCCGAACGCGCCGCCGTCGTCCTGCGCCGCGGGGGCCGCGCCGGCCGGAGGCTGCCCGGTCGGCGCCCCGCCCTCGGCGGGCGTCACCGTGAACCGCTTCGCCGGGCTCGTGAGCGTCTCGTACTCGCGGGACAAAGGATCGAAGTACGACCACGCGAGCTCCGGGATCGTGTACGACCCCGGGGCCTTGGGGATGATCAGCACCTTGTTCGTGAGCGTCCCGGTCACGCTCTCGTCGCGCGCGGCGACCTCGACATCGGACTCGGGCGCGTAGATCTTGAGGCCGTCGATCTCCGCGATCTCCGGGACGACGAGGTTGCGGACGTTGCCCGCGCCGCGCGCGATCATCGAGAGGGTCAGAGGCTCGCCGACCTTGGCGGTCTCCTTGTCGAGCTCCGCGCGGAAGCTGAACCGGCCGACGTTCGCCGGGTCGAACCCCGCGGGCCTCCCGGCGTCCGGCAGCGGATCGACGGTCACGACGACGGGCTGCGAGGCGCGCCGCACCTTCTTGGGGCTCGAGAAGAAGCCGCCGCGCCGCACCTCGAGCTCCGCGAGCGCCGGCGCGATCGTGAGCTCGCCCCCGCGCAGGGGGAAGAGGGCGATGCGGCGCAGCTCGACGCGCTCGTAGACCCGATCGCCGATCCTGACCTGCTCCTGCGGCAGCTGGTGCTTCGCCCCGGTGTCGACGTTCTCGACCCAGAACCCGTCCGTCCCCGGCTCGCGGACGAGCTGCACGCCCGAGAGGCTCCAGCTCGTGTAGACGTACAGGCGCAGCACGACCAGCTCGCCCATGCTGCAGCGCTTCTTGGAGACGACCGTGTGCAGGAAGTAGTCGGGATCGATCTGCGCGCCCTCTAGCTCGGCGCCGCTCGGCGGCGCGACCCCCGGCTCGTCGATCTGGTCCGCCTGGGGCGCGTTCGGATCGGGCTGGAGCGGCACCGCCTTCCCAGGAGCCGCCGCGCCGCCCGACGACGGCTGCACCTCGAAGCCGTAGGCCTGGCTCTGGAAGCGCTTCCCGTCGACAGTGACGATCACCGGGTTCACGGTGAACTTGCCCGCGCGATCGGCCACCACCACGAACGAGTACTCGCTCCTCTGCTTCGTCTGCTTCACGGCCTTCTGCTGCCCGAAGCCGAACGAGAACGAGAACGACATCGGGTGCGACTCGTACTGCCTGAGCACGCGGAGCCCGCCGAGGGCGGGCAGCTGCACCTGCGGCTCGTCTGAGCTCTCGGTCTCGATCGTGATGGTCAGCTCGAACGGTTCGCCCTGGACGAGCGGATCCTGGCTGACGGTCACGCCGATCTGCGGCTGCTGCGCCTTCTTGGCGCCGCCCTGCGCGAGCGCGGCCCCGGCGGCGAGCGCGGTCGCGAGAATCACCGCTGTGGTCATCGCCCGCCGCATCACCAGTCCTTGACCGGCGCCGCAGGCATCGCCACCGCCCGGCGCCGGGCCTTCTGCTGCGGCAGGCTCTGCTGATCGCGGTCGAGGGCGTCGAGCACCTGCTCCATCTCCTGCCGCGTCTTGGGTTGCTCCTGTTGCTGCTGATCCTGCTTCTGCTGCTGGTCCTGCTTCTCCTGATCCTGCTTCTGCTGCTGGTCCTGCTTCTGCTGCTGATCCTGCTTCTGCTGCTGGTCCTGCTTCTCCTGATCCTGCTTCTGCTGCTCTTCCTTCTTCTTCTGCTTCTGCACCGCGATCTCGAGGTTCCACGCGGCGTCGCGGTTGCCGGGCGCGAGCATCAGGCTCTTCTTGTAGTGCTCGATCGCGGCCTCGAAGTCCTCCTTCCGGAAGAACGCGTCGCCCAGGTTCGCGAGCGCCCGCGCGCGCACCTTCGGGGGGGACTCCGGCACCGCGGCGAGCTTCAAAGCCTGCATCGCCTGATCGAGCTTGTCGTCCCCCGCGCGCAGGAGGGCGAGCCCCCTGTCGAGGTGGACCTCGCCGCGGCTCGGGAGCTCGCGAACCGCCTCGTCGTAGCTCTCCAGCGCCTCCTTCAGCCGGCCCTTTGCGAGCGCCTCGTTCCCGTCCGCGACGTCGCCGTTCTCCTTGAGGAACGGGTCGAACGCGAACGCGGGGGGCGCCGCGAGGAGCGCCATCGCCGCCGCGAGGACGGCCACCGCCGCCACGATTCCGGTCCGCCGCGCGTTCATCGCCTCCTCCGCTTGAACACCCACCGCTCGGGCAGCGCGAACGCGAGCAGCATGAGCAGCGCCGCCGGCGCGAGGAACCACTGGAACACCTCGTCGTACACCGTGATCTGCCGCGCCTCAACCTCGGTCTGCTTCATCTTGCGGATCTCGGCGATGACCGCCGCGATCCCCGAGAGATCGCTGCCCGCGCGGTAGTACCGGCCGCCCGTCTTCGCCGCGATCTCCTTCAGCACGTCCTCGTTCGCCGGGGTGAGCGCGGTGGTGACGTACTCGCCGGAGTCGTCCTTCTGGTAGCCCATCGTGGATCCGTCGTCCAGGTACCGCGGGATCAGCTCCGGCGAGTCGGAGCCGAAGCCGATGGTGAACACGGCGATCCCCTCCTCGGCGGCCTCGTCCGCGGCGGCGGCCGGGTCGCCCACGTGATCCTCGCCGTCCGTGAGGAGGACTATCACCTTCGAGCGCGCGGGTTCGGGGCTCTTGCCCGGATCCGCGACCTCTCCCGACGGTCGCAGCATCCGCACCGCGCCGGTGAGCGCCTTGCCGATCGCCGTGCCGCCGACGGGCATGTCATAGGGCGTGATGTCCCGCCAGAACGCCGTGGCGGCCGCGTAGTCGGTGGTGAGCGGGAACCGGATGGTGTCGCCGGCGAACGCGACGAGGCCGATCCTGTCGCCCGTGAGCAGGTTGATGAGCTCGTTCAGCTCGAGCTTCGCGCGCTCGATGCGGTTCGGCCGCACGTCCTCCGCGAGCATGCTCTTCGAGAAGTCGAGCGCCACGACGACGTCGATGCCGCGCTTCTTGAGCATCTGGATCCGCCCGCCGTACTGGGGCCGCGCCGACGCGAACGCGAGGCAGGCCACGCCGAGGGCGAGCGCGATGATCTTCGCGGCGCGCAGGTACGGGGCGGGCCGCAGGAGCTGGGCGTCGACCGCGGCCGCGGATCCGAACCGCTCGAGCGCCCGCCTACGCAGCACCGCCCCGGCGACGACCCCGGCGATCACCGCGAGCGGCAGCGCGAGGAAGGCGAGCATGTAGGGCTCGGCGAACCTCATGGCGCCCTCCTGAGAACGAACAGGCCGAGGAGCAGGTCGAGGGCGGCCAGGATCAGCGCGGGCCACAGGTACAGCGGGAACACCTCGCCGTAGATCACGCCGCGATCCGCGATGCGGGAGCGCTCGAGCGCGTCGAGGATCGCGTGGAACGACCGGACGAGGCTGTTCGTGTCCGTGGCCTCGAAGAAGGCGCCGCCCGTCTCCTTGCTCATGCGGCGCAGGAGCTCCGGGTTCACGGGCGTGGAGTGCGTCCTGAAGATCTGGTTCCTGAAGAAGTCGAAGCCCGACGCGACCTCGGACTCGTCCTTCTCGCCGACGAGCACGGTGTAGATCTTGATCCCGAGCGTCTTCGCGAAGCTCGTGGCCTGATCGGGGGGCAGGTTCCCCGCGTTCGACGCGCCGTCGGTGAGCAGGATGATCACCTTGCTCTTCGCGTCCGACTTGCGCAGCCGGTTGATCGACATGCCGATCGCGTTGCCGATCGCGGTCGCCTTGTCGTCGATGACGCCGAGCGAGAGATCCGCGATCATGGTCGACAGGATCGAGTAGTCGAGCGTCAGCGGGCAGAGCGTGTACGCGTTCTCGGCGAAGATCACCGCGCCGATGCGGTCGTCGCGGCGGCGGCTGATGAAGTCGCGCGTCACGCTCTTGGCGGCCTCGAGGCGGTTCGGCTTGAGATCCCCGGCCTCCATCGATCCCGAGACGTCGAGCGTGAGCACGATATCGATGCCGCTCGTCTCGGTCTCCTCCCTCTGGTTGGCGTCCTGCGGCCGCGCGAGCGCGAGGGCGAGGAGCGCCACCGCCACCGCCTTGAGCGCCACGGTCGCGGTCAGGAGGTGCACGCGCCACGATCGCCTCGTCGCGTCGGCCAGGATCGCGGCGGTCGAGATCCTGATGCGTCCGCTCGTCCGCCGCTCGAGGATGCCGGCGGCGACCACGATGGGCACCGCGACGAGGGCGAGGAGGAACCAGGGGCTCTCGAACCGCATCCCCGGGCCCTCTCGGAGCCACGGCGGCACGACGAACGCCGCGGCGGCGAGGAGGGCGCCGACCGACCAGGCGAGCGGCTCGAGCCACCAGCGGTGCCTACGCATCTCGCCCTCCCGTCTCCCCGGGCGCCGCCCCGCTCGGGGGGGGCGTGGGCGGCTCGGGCTGCGGCGTCGTGTCGCGGACGAGCGCGAACCCCTCGCCGAGGAGGCGCTCGGACTCCGGGACATCGGGGACGTACTTCGCGAACTTCACGAGGTCGGTCTCGCTCAGGAAGTCGACCGCGCGGTTGTACATCGCGCGATCGAGGCGCCGGCGCACGAGCTCGCCGAGCAGCTCCTCGGTCGAGCGCTCCAGGGAGTAGAACCGGTAGCGGTTGCCGAGGTACTCGCGGATCGCCTCGGACAGGAGGATGTGGAAGAGCTTGTGCCTCCCCTCCGCGAGGTGCGCGGACGAGCGCAGCGCGTCGAGCTTCTCGAGCGCGATCTCCTCCGCCGGGCGCGGCGGCGGGGGCGGCGGGCCGGGGCGCCTGCGCCGCTTCGACCACAGCCAGCGGCCGAGCAGCGTCAGCAGCACGAGCACGGCGATGCACCCGATCGCGCCGAGGATCCAGAGCAGCGTGTAGTCCTTCTCGAAGACGCGCACGCCCGGACCCGTGTCCGGCTTCAGCTTCGGCTCGGGCTCGTTCGCGATGAGGCTCTTCACGTCGATCGTCGCGGGCTCGGTCGCGAGCGTGCCGACGTTCCCCTTCGCATCGACGACGGAGACGGCCTGCGCCGGGATCTCGAGGGCGCCGGTCTCGAAGGCGACGAGGCGGACCTCCATCGTCTCCGCGACCCACCCGTCGTCCGGCTCGCCGACCTCGATCTTCTTGTCCTGCACCTCGAAGGCGCCGAAGTCCGCCGAGCTGCCGAGGCGGACCCGGTCCTCGACGCGGCGCCGGATCTCGGCCCTCCAGACGATCGGGTCGCCGATCGCGCCGCTCCTCGGCTCGACCGTGAGCTTCAGCGTCGGCCGGCGGTCCGCGGGGATCGCGGAGAGATCGGTCGTCGGCGGCGGGACCTCGGCGGGCTCCTCGGCGGCGGCGCCCGCGTCGATCGCCTCGACGATCATCGGCGGAGCGCCCGCGTCCGCGCCGAGGGTCCGGCCGGCGGCGAGCGCGACGAGCAGCGCGGCGAGCGCGCATGGAAGGGATCGGCTCATCCCCGCATCGCCCTCCTCGCGCGGATCTGGAAGAAGCTCACGAGCGCCGACATGTCGGCATCCTCCGTCGAGATGTTCACGAAGTCCATCCGGTGGCGGCGGAACAGCCGCTCGCGCTCGGCGCGGCGCCGGCGCATCGCCTCCGCGTACGCCTCGCGCACCCGCCTTGAGGTCGTGTCCACCGGCGTCACGTTCCCGGACTCGGGATCCTCGACGTAGACGACCCCGACGTTCGTCATCTCCTCCTCTCGCGGGTCGGCCACGCACACGGGCACGAGGTCGTGCTTCGTCTTGGCGAGGCGCAGGGAGCGCTCCCACCCGTCGGCGAGGAAGTCCGAGATCAGGAACGCGACAGAGCGGTGCTTCGCGACCTTGCTCAGGTAGTCGAGCCCGACCGCGAGATCCGTGCCGCGGCCCTTCGGGTTGAAGCGCAGGATCTCGGAGATGACGCGCAGCACGTGCTTCTTGCCCTTCTTGGGCGGCACGAACAGCTCGACGCGATCGGTGAACATGACGAGCCCGACGCGGTCGTTGTTCTTGATGGCGGAGAACGCGAGCGTCGCGGCGAGCTTCGCGGCGAGCCTCGACTTGGTCTGGCGCGCGGTGCCGAACAGCTCCGAGGCCGACGCGTCGACGAGGAGCATCACCGTCATCTCGCGCTCCTCGACGAACATCTTGATGTACGGCGCGTTCATGCGCGCGGAGACGTTCCAGTCGATGAGGCGGACGTCGTCGCCGAGCTCGTACTGGCGGACCTGATCGAACGCCATGCCGCGGCCCTTGAAGACGGACTGGTACTGGCCCGCGAGCCGGTCGTTGACGAGCGCCCGCGTCACGATCTCGATCTGGCGTATCTCCTTGAACAGCTCCGCGTGATCCATGGGCCACCGCCTCGCGTCCGTCAGGGGGTCACGGCACCTCGACCGCGTCGAAGATGCGCCGCACGATCTCCTCGCTCGTGATCTCCTCCGCCTCGGCCTCGTAGGTCACGACGATGCGGTGGCGCAGGACGTCCGGGCCGATGGACTTGATGTCCTCGGGGGTCACGTAGCCGCGGTGCCTGAGGAACGCGTGCGCCCGCGCCGCCATGATGAGCGCGATCGAGGCGCGCGGCGAGGCGCCGTACTCGATGAACCGGCCGAGCTCCTCGAGCTTGTACCGCTCGGGCTGCCGCGTCGCCGCCACGATGTCGATGATGTACTCCTTGATCTTCTCGTCGACGTAGACCTCGCCGACGATCTTGCGCGCCTCGAGGATCCGCTCGGGCGTGACGATCGGCGATATCTTCGGGATCGGCCCGCCGGACATCCGGTCCATGATCAGCCGCTCCTCCTCGCGGGTCGGGTACCCCACCTTGATCTTGAGCATGAAGCGGTCCACCTGCGCCTCGGGCAGCGGGTAGGTGCCCTCCTGCTCGATCGGGTTCTGGGTGGCCATCACGATGAACGGCGACGGCAGCGGGAAGCTCTGGTCGCCGATCGTGACCTGCTTCTCCTGCATCGCCTCGAGCAGCGCCGACTGCACCTTGGCGGGCGCGCGGTTGATCTCGTCCGTCAGCACGAGGTTCGCGAACACCGGGCCCTTCTTGGCCGTGAACGTCCCCGCGTGCTGGTTGTAGATCACGGTGCCGATGACGTCGGCGGGCAGCAGGTCCGGCGTGAACTGGATCCGCTTGAACTGCGCCGAGATCGCCTGGCACAGCGTGTTCACCGTGAGCGTCTTCGCGAGCCCCGGCACGCCCTCGAGCAGCACGTGCCCGCCCGTGAGCAGGCCGATGAGGACGCGCTCGACCATCTCGGCCTGGCCGACTATCACCTTCGAGATCTCGTGCGTGAGATCGTCGACGAAGGCGCTCTCCGCTTTCACCATCTCGTTCAATGCTTTGACGTCGTGGGTCATGGTCTCCTCCGGGTTCGCCTATGGAACCGCGAAAGCGATGGATTATTCCAGCCGGGCCCCGAGGGCCAGGGAAATCGGCCCGAAACGGCATGGAGAAGCCGAGATCTTGAGGTCACAATTCGTGACCTCAAGAACCTCCCCGCGCAGATCCTGCGCGGGATAACTGTTTTTCAGATCGGCCTTTGTCTCCAGACCGCGCGGATTCCGCGCGGGCGGCTCGGTGAATCACTCGGGTGCGAACGGCCCGTGCAGGATCTGCACGGGCTGGAGGAGAACACAGCGGGAATTCGGAAACCCGTCCGGAATCCGGACGGGCAGAGTCACTTCGCCAGCGCCTTGAGCCCGTCGTCGTACTGCGGGCGGACGACGCCGCGCTCCGTGATGATCGCGGTGACGAGCTCGAACGGCGTCACGTCGAACGCCGGGTTGCGGACGCTGACGCCCTCGGGCGCGACGCGCGTGCCGAGCACGTGGGTCACCTCGCTCGCCGCGCGCTCCTCGATCTCGATAGCGTCGCCGTCCGGGCAGGCCATGTCGACGGTCGACCAAGGCGCGGCGACGTAGAACGGCACGCCGTCCGCGTGGGCCGCGAGCGCGACGCCGTACGTCCCGATCTTGTTCGCCGTGTCGCCGTTGGCCGCGATCCGGTCCGCTCCCACGACGACGAGATCGATCGCGCCGGAGGCGAGGATCGACGCCGCGGCGACGTCGGCGATCAGCGTCACGTCGATCCCGTCGCGCATGAGCTCCCAGGCCGTGAGCCGCGCGCCCTGGAGGAGCGGCCGCGTCTCGTCCGCGATCACCCGGACGCGCTTCCCCATCGCGATCGCGGAGCGCACGACGCCGAGCGCCGTGCCCCACCCGGAGGTCGCGAGCCCGCCCGCGTTGCAGTGCGTGAGGATCGTCGCGTCGTCCGGCACGAGCGCCGCGCCGTGATCGCCGAGCGCCCGGCAGGCCGCGACATCCTCGGCGAGGATCGCGTCCGCCTCCCGGGCGATCCGGGCGACGAGCGCGTCCCCGCCCAGCCCCGACGCCTCCCCCGCGCGCCGCACCCGGTCGACCGCCCAGAGGAGGTTGACCGCCGTGGGCCGCGCGTCGACGAGGAGCCGCGCCGCCCGCGCGAGCTCGTCCGTCGCGCCCCCCGAGAGTCGCGCCGCGAGCGCCATGCCGTACCCCGCGGCGATGCCGATCGCCGGCGCGCCGCGCACCGCCATCGTGCGGATCGCCTCGACGACGCTGTCGACGTCGCGACACTCGATGTACGTCTCCTCGAACGGCAGGCGGCGCTGGTCGAGCATCACCACCGCGCCGTCCCGCCACGCGACCGTGTCGATGGAACTGAAATCCGTCTTCATGAATTGCCCGCCTCGTTATGTTCGTTTGAACGATGTACCACGCTTCGGTTCATGCATCGTAGACGCTTTCGTCTTGATCATCCACTCGCGGTGCAATAGTTTGGCTGGGTTGAAATGGCGAGACCTGCGCACATCGAACCGCTCTACGTCGTCGGCGAGGCCCTCGGGCTCCCGCTCGCCTGCTTCGATTCGAGCGGCGCCGCGATCTTCTCGACGAGCGCGCTGATCGCGGAGATCGGCGCGGAACCGGGCGATCTGCGGGAGCTCGCGGCCGTCATCGAGCGGGATCCCGAGAGCCGCGTGGGCCTGATCGAGCGGATCGGGGCGCTCGCGGAGCCCGGGGGCAGGTGCACGGCGCGGACCTGCGCGCTCGGGAAGGACGGCGCCTCGCGGCCGCTCGAGCTGAACGCCGTCTCGGTCGGCGTTCCGGGATCCTCGGCCGCCGTCGTCTGCGTCCACGAGCCCGCGGTGGACGCGGCGCTGATGGCGCGCGTCGAGCTCCTCGAGCGGCGCGCGTCGGTCGGCTACGCCGCCGCGGGCGCGGCGCACGAGTTCAACAACCTGTTGACCGCCATGCTCGGGTGGGCGCAGATCGCCCTGAAGGCGGTCGGTCCGGAGTCGACCGCCGCGCCGGCGATCTCGACCATCGAGAACAGCGCGCGCCGCGCGAAGCAGATCGTGGGCGAGCTGCTCTCCTCGGCCCGGCCGACGTCCTCCGCGGTGCAGGACGTCGACGTCGCGCGGCTCGCGGCGGAGGCGTTGCGCCTCCTGTCGTGGGAGCTGAACGCCGCGCACGTCGATGTCGAGACCGAGATCGGCGACGCCGGGATCGTCTGCGGCGACTCCACGCGGCTGCTGCAGGTCTTCGTCAACGTCATCCGCAACGCCGTCGAGGCGATGCCGGCCCGCGGCAAGCTCCGGCTGCGCGCGGCCCGGGAGGACGGACGCACGGTCGTCGAGATCACGGACAACGGCCACGGCATGACGGAGGAGATCCTCGGCTCCGCGTTCGAGCCGTTCTTCACGACCAAGGTGCTCGGCGCGAGATCGACCGGCGGCTCCGGCCTCGGGCTCCCGATCTGCAGGCGGATCGTCGAGGAGCACGGCGGCGAGATCGAGCTGCGGTCGCACCGGCCCGGCGGCACGACGGTGAGGATCTCGCTCCCCAGCTGCCGGGGCGCCTCGGTCGTCCCGCGGAAAAGCGATCCGTCGCGCTCGTCGATCCCGCCTGGCGCGAGGCTGCTCGTCGTGGACGACGAGCCCGACATCTGCGAGATGATCCGGACGAGCCTGGAGCTGCACGGCGCCGAGGTCACGCCCGCGCTGACCGGGGCCGACGCGCTCAGGCGGTGCAAGTCCGAGCGGTTCGACGCCGCGTTCGTGGACTTCTCCATGGCCGGCCTGTCCGGCTTCGCGCTCGGCCGCGCGCTGGGCGAGCTGCAGCCGGAGATGCGGATCGTGTTCATGAGCGGCGTCGAGATCCCGCAGGACCCGGATCCCCGGTTCCACCGCTTCCTCAAGAAGCCGTTCGACCTGCGCGAGATCCGGTGCAAGCTGCACGACGTCCTCGCGCAGGAGCGAGGTCGTCGGGACTGAGCGTCAGAGGTACGCGGTCCGGTCGATCCGCGCGATCTGCTCGCGCAGATCCTGGATCTCCTTCTGCCAGTAGAGGAGCGTCCCGAAATAGGAGAAGGTGCGCTGGAACGTCGGATCGTGCCACCGCCGCGCGATCCACGCCGAGTAGTGGACGAACCGCAGCGCGCGCAGCGGCTCCACGAGCGCGAGCCAAAGGGGCTCGAACCGCCGCATCTCCGAGTACGCCTCGATGAGCACGTGGCGCTGCCGCGCGCCCTCCTCATCGTAGCTCGGCACGAGCATCCAGACGTCCTGCGCCGCCGGGCCGGTCACCATGTCGTCGAAGTCGAGGAACGCGAACCCGCGCCGCGTGTCGACGAGGTTGCCGAGGTGGCAGTCGCCGTGCAGCCTGTGGACCGGCACGTCCGCGAACAGAGGCGTGATCCTGTCGACGAGCGCGAGCACCGTCGCGGCGTAGGTGTCGCGCGCCTCGGGCGGCAGGGCGTCGTTCTCGATGAGGTAGCACAGCTCGTCGCGGCCATAGGTCGCGGGCGAGAGCCGCATGCGGTGCGGCTCCTCCCGCCGCGCGCCGACGTTGTGGATCCGGGCGATCAGGCGGCCGACCATCCGGACCTGATCGTCGCCGAGCTCCTGCGGGGTGCGCCCCGCGAGGCGCGGGAAGAGCGTGAAGAGCACGCCGTCGGTCTCGCCCACGGTCGAGCCGTTCTCGAGCGGGATGGGGAGCGCGACCGGGATCTCATCCACGCCTAGCTCGGCGAGGAAGCGATGCTCCGCGAGGATGGTCTCGCGCGACCAGCGGCCGGGCCTGTAGAACTTGCCGACGACCCACGCGCCGTCCTCGAGCTCGAGCTGGTACACGCGGTTCTCGTAGCTGTTCAGGGTGAGGAACCGCCCGGTGCACCGCCGCCCGCCGCCCTCGACCGCGTCGAGCACGTTCTCGGGAGTCAGCCGGTTGTAGGCCGTCGCCAGCGGGTGCTGTCTGATCGCGTCGTCCATCGTTCGTCCGTCCGAGGCCATACTCCGCGCAGCGCTCGCGGTCAAACCGGCGCGTCCGTGCTATCGTCGGGCATGCCGAGGATCCTGCGCCGCCTCTCGCGCTCCTTCGCGCCGTTCCGCAGGGGCGAGCGGCTCCTCGCCGAGGGCGCCGTGGAGTCGCGGATCCTCGGCCGCCGCGTCGCGTTCGCGACCCTCGCGCCCCCCGCGCCGCACGCCGGCCGCCGCGATCTTCCGGTCGTGCTCGTCCTGCACGGCCTCGGCGACGATCACCTCGCCCTCGACGACTTCGGGATCGCCCGGAGGCTCGCGCGGGCGATGGCGGAGGGACGGCTGCCGCCGTTCTGCGCGATCGCGCCGGACGGCGAGCGCGGCTTCTGGATCAACTGGCACGACGGCTCGCGGCGTTACGAGGACTGCCTCATCCGGGAGATCCTCCCGGCGGCCGAGCGCGCGCTCGGCGTCGACGCGGATCGAGGGCGGCGCCACGTCGTCGGCGTCTCCATGGGCGGCATCGGCGCGCTCCACGTCGGGCTGCGCCACCCGGAGCTGTTCGCGTCCGCGGCCTCGCTCTCGGGCGCGATCCTCGACGAGGAGCAGGCCAAGCTGTTCGCGCGCGATCCGTACGCGAAGTGGTTCGTGCCGCTCGATCGCATCTTCGGCGACGGGACCGATCGGGAGTTCCTCGAGGCGCACAACCCGTTCGCCGTCGTGCGCGGGCGCGGCGCGCCGCTCGGCCAGGGGCTGTTCATCGCGGCCGGGGAGCGCGAGAAGCCGTTCTTCGCCGAGACCACGCGGGCGTTCCACCGCTTCCTCGAGCGGGCCTCCGTGCCGCACGCGTTCGAGATGTACCCGGGCGGCCACGGCTGGAGAAGCTGGGCGCCGGTCCTGGAGAGGGCGATCGGGTACGCGCTGGCCTCACCCTCACCCTCGGTCCCTCTCCCGGTGCGGAATGACGAGACCTACCCCCTCGGTCCCCCTTCCGATGCGGAAGGGGGAGGCATCTTGATTTGATAGAAAGCATTCGTTGAGATGCTCCCCTTCCCGCGTCGGGAAGGGGCCGGGGGATGGGTCTAGAGCCAGGGCCAGGGGCAATGCGGGTCGTCGAGCGGCTGTTCTTCCGTGTCGACCTCGACGTGATCCGCATCGGGCAGGCAGAAGGTGCCCGGGAAGTTCTCGGGGATGTAGTAGAGGCCCCGGCACTCCCACCCCTCGTCCAGGCGGCAATCGGCGTTCGAGTCGCAGTGGGCGAGGCAGATCGTGTAGGCGTTGTTCGCGCCGACGCAGTCGATGTTGTCGGCGCAGCCGTCGATCTCCTCGGCGTTGCAGCACGCCGTGCAGAAGCCGCCCGGCGCGTTGATCAAGCCCAGGACGTCGGTCAGGCAGCACCGCGGGAACGCCGCGCTGCCCGGGTAGCCGTTGCAGTCCTCGTCGGTCTCGCACGCCGCGCCGAACCCCTCCCACCCGGGCGGCACGTCGCCCTGTCCGTCGCCGGGCGCGGCGTCGGCGTCCGAGTCCGAATCCGAGTCCGTGTCGACGTCGGTCGATCCGCCCGTGTCGTTGCAGTCCATTTCGTGGACGATTTGGTCCCAGCAGCCGGCGCACGTCGAGGCGCCGGCGAAGAGCGCGAGGAGAACGAACCGAGAACGCATGCGACATACCCTCCTTCGCCGGGACCGGAACGAACGGGTCTCGGCGGGTTCGAACTGAGATAATGGGGAACGGGGTGGGGTGTCAACTGCGCGATCGGCGCGGCGAGCGGCGCCGCTACTCGATGACGTACTCGTCGCAGGCGACCTCCATCTTCGCGAGCGCCGCGGCGAGGGCGTCCGGGAGGCTCGTCGTGCAGATGTCCGCGAACACGCCGTTGTCGGTATCGGTCACGCCGACGTAGTTGTTCATCCAGTCGATGAGCCGCACCGACTCGAACGCGCCGGCGTACGTGTCCTCGGGATCGCACGAGCTCGACGCCCAGCTCGTCGCGTCGCAGTCGGTCGCGCCGGAGATCGTGACGAACACCCACCTGTCCTGCGAGCCGAAGCGCCCGTTCAGGTAGGTCCGAAACTCCTCCAGCGGGACGAGCACCTCGGCGGCGGGGTGCGCCGTGTCGGTCATGCACTGATCGTGGCTGATCGTGAAATCGTTGTCCGTGCGGGAGCAGTCGTCCTCGTCCGTGATCACGACCGCGATGAACAGCGAGTCCTCGCGCAGGAACCCCTCGTTGCTCCCGCCCGCCGCGTCCTTCTGGAGCGCCTCGCGCATGCACTCGAGCGGCATCTCGAACGACGTGCCGCCGGTGCCGAGCGACGCCGCCTCGGTGAACGCGGCGGTGATCGCCGTGGTGTCGCCCGGGCCGTCGATCCACTTCGCGTCGCCCACGTCCGCGAGATCGCCGTCGAGGCCCGACTCGCTGAGGTTGATGGGCGGCGGGTCGATGGGCCCCACCGGCGGCGCGTCGATCGTGTAGTCCAGGGTGCGCCCCGTCGAGGTCACGCCGATGCGGTAGGAAACCTGGTCCGCGTTCGCGTTGTTGTAGTCCTCCAGCACGCCGATGAACCCGGGGAACGCCGTCGCGAGCATCTCCTGCTCGCACGCCATGGAGCCCGAGTCGTCGATGACGAACAGGATGTCCATCTTGTCGCACCCGACGTCGGCATCCGAGTCGGTGTCGGTGTCGGCGTCGGTGTCTATGTCGGTGTCGGCGTCGGTGTCGGTGTCGGTGTCCGCGTCGGAGCTCCCGGCGCGATCCCCGGACGTCCCGCACGCCGCGGCGAGCGCCGCCGCGAGCGTCAGAAGGAAGAGCCTGCGAATCGTGTCCATGTCCTGCCTCCCTGGATTCGGAGTGCGTCCCGCCCGGCGCTCGGCGCGTCGTCGGCGTCGCTCATCGGGCCCATTGTACACCCCTGTACAGCGTTCGACGAATGTGGATAACTGCAAACCGCATGCTGCGGGCGTTCACCGAGTCCGTCCTCCTCGTGCGGCCCCGCGAGGGCCGGAGGACGGCGCTCTGCTTCCTGCACCTCCTGCTCGCGTCCGCCGTCTTCGTGATGGGGCGGACCGTGCGCGACACGCTCTTCTTGAGCCGGTTCCCGCTCGACGCGCTCCCCTGGATGTTCGTCTGTTACGGCGTGGCCTCGGCCATCACCGTCGTCGTCTACGCGCAGGTCGCCGACAGGATGCCGCGCGATCGGATGATCGCGATCTGGTGCGGGCTCGGCATCGCGACCTACCTCGGCACGTGGGGCGTCGTGACCTCGGGCGCCGAGTGGATCTACCCCGTGTTCTACGTCTGGTCCGAGGTGTTCGCGAACCTCCTCATCTCGCAGTTCTGGACGCTCGCGAACGACCTCCACGACGCCCGCTCGGCGAAGCGCCTGTTCGGGACGATCGGCGCCGCGCGGGTGCTCGGCGTGATCCTCGTCGGGGCGTGCGCGGGCGCCGTGGTCAAGCTGATCGGGACGGCGCAGCTCCTGTTCGTGCTCGCCGGGCTGCTCCTCCTCATCGGCTGGATCGCGCTCCTGCTCGGCCGGGAGCCGCGCGCCGAGCGGCCGAGGAGCCGCGCCGGCGCGGGCGGGGGGGGGCGGGGCGCCCGCGTGATAGGCGATCCGTACGTCAACGCGCTTGGGCTCATGCTGCTCGTCGCGTTCACCGCGCTGACCATCGGCGACTACCAGTTCAAGGCGATCGCGCGCTCCACCTACCAAGAAGACGATCTCGCGCGCTTCTTCAGCTTCTTCTACGCGGGGGCGGGGATCGTGTCGTTCGTGTTCCAGATCTTCGCGACGCCCAGGGTGCTCGCGCGCTTCGGCGTCGGCGCCGGCGCGGGCGTGATGCCGGTCGTCTTCGGCGCCGCGAGCGCCGCGCTCCTCCTCGGCCCGAGCCTCGCCGTCGCGACGGTGATGAAGTTCGCGGACAACGGGTTCCAGTACACCATCCACGAGACGACGTTGCAGGCGCTCTACGTCCCGTTCGCGGCGTCCGTGAAGGTGCGGACCCGGGCGTTCCTCGACGCGGTCGTCAAGCCGCTCGCCTACGGGATGGGCGGCGGCGTGCTGCTCGTCTTCGCGAGCCGGCTCTCGGTCGCGCGGCTGTCGTGGATCGCGGTGGGGCTCGTCGCGGTGTGGTTCGCCACGATCCCGCTCGTCAAGCGCCGGTACGCCGCCAAGCTCACCGCCACCCTGAGCGCGCGCGGCTCGCTCGAGACCGAGGGCGAGGGGCGGATCGACGGCGCCGCGCGGGCCGTGCTCGTCCGGGCGCTCGAGGGCGCGGATCCGCGGATCACGCTCGGCGCGATCGACGAGCTCTCGGAGACGGACGCCCCGGAGATCCCCCCGGCGCTCGCCCGGCTGGCCGCGTCGAGGGAGCCGGCGATCCGCGTCGCGGCGCTCGAGCGGCTGGGCGCGAGACGGGATCTCGTGTTCGGGATCGCGATCCCGGCGCTCGCGGACGAGGTGCCGGGGGTGCGCGTCGCCGCGATCCGGGCCGCGGTCTCGCTTGGCGACGAGGCGGCGGCGGCGCTCGAGCCGCTCCTCGCGGATTCGGAGGCGCCGGTGCGCACCGAGGCGCTCGCGGTGCTCCTATCGCGGTGCGGGTTCGAGGCGGAGCTGCGCGGCGGCGCCCGCCTCCTCGCGCTCTGCGCGTCAGGCGATCTTGCGGACAGGGTGCAGGCGGCCCGCGTGCTCGGCGCCGTCGGGCGCGGCGTGCAGGGCCTGCTGCGGACGCTCCTGGACGACCCGGAGCTCGAGGTCCGCCGGGCGGCGCTGCGCGCCGCGGGGGAGGCCGGCGGCGATCGGCTCGTGCCCGTCCTCGTGGAGGCGCTCCGAGATTTGCGGCTCCGGACCGACGCCGAGGCGGCGCTCGCCGCGATCGGCCGCGAGGCGGTCGCGCCCGTGAGCGCGCTCCTGGCGGCGCCGGACGCGGGGCGGGGCGCGCGGCTCGTCGTGCCGAGGATCCTGCGGCGGATCCGGGACGCGTCGAGCTTCGCCGCGCTCGCGGGGCACCTCGCGGACGCCGACAGCCGCGTCCGGCTCCGGGTCGCGTCGGCGATGGGCGCGCTGCGGCGCGAGCTCGGGCTCAAGCCGTTCGCCCTGGGCGCGCTCGCGGCGCGGATCGGCGCGGAGATCTCCGACGCCGCGGCGCTGCAGGCCGCGTGGCGCGAGGCGCGGGAGCGCTTCCCGTCGCCCCTGTTCGACGAGGAGATGGAGGTCAGGCGGCGCGGCTGCGTTAGGCGCGTGCTCCGGCTGCTCGAGCTCCGCTACGATCGCCCGATGCTGCGGCTCGTGCGCACGAGCCTCGCGGATCCGTCGAAGCGCTCGAACGCGCTCGAGGTGCTCGACTCGGCGCTCGAGCCCGCGCTGCGGGCCCGCGTGATGACGTTCCTCGACGAGCGCGACGTCGCGGACCCGGCCGGGGCGGCCGGGGAGGACGCGCGGCGCCGCGCCGGAGAGTTCCTGCTCGGGCAGTGCCGCCACGCGAACCCCTACGTGGCGCACCTCGCCCTCGAGGCGCTGTCGAAGGATCCCGACGAGCGCGCGGTGGCGGTCGCGCTCGAGCTCGGCGGGCACGCCGAGCCGCTCGTGCGCGAGGGGGCCGGGCACCTCCTCGAGGCGGCGGGGCACGAGAGGGCGCACAAAATCCTGGAAACGGTGGAGGCGGGCATGCATTCGACGATCGAGAAGATCCTGTTGCTGCGGAGCGTTCCCCTGTTCGAGAAGCTCTCCGGGGAGGATCTCGCCTCCCTCGCGCGGCTCGCCATGGGAGAGGTGCACGAGCGGGGCGACGTCGTCTTCAACGAGGGCGACGCCGGCGACGCGCTGTACGTCATCATCCGCGGCGCGGTCGAGATCCGCAGGGGTGCGGACGACGTCATCGCCGTGCTCAAGGCGCCCGACGTGTTCGGCGAGATGGCGGTGCTCGACGAGTCGCCGCGCAGCGCGACCGCGACCGCCGTCGAGGACGCTGAGCTCCTGTGCATCGGCAGCGAGGAGTTCCACGAGGCGCTGCGCGACAGGTTCGAGGTCGCGGACGGCGTCATCCGGCTCCTCACGCAGCGCCTGCGCGTCGCGGACCAGAAGATCGCAGATCTGGGGTAGATCAGTCTCCCGCCGCGGACATGAAGCCCGCGGTGACGAGTCTACTCGGCCGCGATCCGCACCCCTCGCGCCATCTCCAGGATCTCTTTCCTCAATTTCGGCCACGTGCGAACGCCCTCGTAGCGCACGCCGTTGCCCCACGCGACGTAGAGCCGCTCTCTCTTCGCGTCGCGGCGCACCGCCACGAACCCCTCGAGCGCGAGCGGGTGGTACGGCGCGACGCGCTTCCTCCAGCCCCACGGCCGCCCGAGGAACCGCGCGGTCCGCGTGAGCCTGTCCCCGAGATCGGAGTGGGTCGCGACCTCGCCCTCGTGGAGCGTCGCCTCCGCGCCGAGGAACGCGATCGTCCCTTTCGCCGAGCGCCGCGCGATCGCCGCGGACGGCGCGCGATCCCCCATGGTCCGCAGCCACCGCAGCTGATCCGCCCGCAAAAGCGAGTCCGAGAACGCGACGAGCCCGTCCTCGTCGAGCGCGAGGTCGGCGGGCCCGTCGAGGACGACCGAGTACACGCCGAACCAGGCCTGGTAGAGCGGCGACGCCGGATCCTCGCGCGAAGCGCCGCCCGCGAACGGGTGCTCGGGCGCGCCGAGCACGAAGCTGTTGAAGCCGCGGCGGCCGAGCTCCTTCCACGCGTCGTCCATGTCGGCGCGGATGATCGATGTCCATCCCGGCGCGGGCTCGAACGCGATCTCGTCCGCCGGACCCACCCGATCGGCGACGCGCGCGTTGGCGAGCCAGATGCCAACGTGGACGATCCACGCGTGCCGGGCGAGCATCGCCACGGCGAGGAGCGCGAGCGCGGCATAGAGGGCGGCGCGGCCGAGGGTCCTGCCGCTCATCGGACGTAGCCCAGCGCCCGGAGCGCCTCGACCATCTCCTCGGAGGGCGCGCCCGCCCGGTCCGCGGTCTCCCGCATCTGCGCGACGAGCGCCTCGAGCGCCGCCCGCTTCGGGTGTTCGGCAGGAAGCGTCGCGGAATCGATCTCGCCCGGGTCGGCCGCGAGGTCGACGGCGGTGAGCCGCTCGCCCGACGCGGCGACCTTCTCGCTGCCGGACCAGATCGCGGCGTGGAGCCGAGAGAACCGCTCTCCGAACAGCTCGGTGAGCAGGCCGTCCGGGAAGCCGGCGGCACGCACGGGCCGCGGCTTCTCGGGAAGCGCTCCGGAGATCGCGAGATCGTGAGCCGTGAGCGCCGCGAAGGGCTTCTCGGCGTCGATCCGCACGAACCCGGACGCGGAGCGATACAGGAGCGGCACGCGCGCGACGGGCTCGAGGACGAAAGTCCCGTGGCCGAGCAGATCGTGCTCGCCGAGGAGCTCGCCGTGATCGCTCGTCACGACGAGCCGGTGCTCGCCGCTGAGGACGCCGCGCCGCTCGAGCAGATCGATCGCCTCGCCGAAGGTCCGATCCGCGCGGTGAACGGCCCAGTCGTAGGAGTCGGAGACGTGCGCGACCAGCGCCGCCTTCTCCTCGGCGCCGAGCCCGCCGCGCAGGAATCGGGGGTAGGGCGTCTCGGCGAGCCGCGGGCGGTTGTCGAGCCCCGGTCGCGGCGGGAGCCATCCGACGCCGCCCGGGATCGGGAGCCACGGGTGGTGCGCGTCCGAGACGTTGACGAACAGGAACAGCGGCTTGCCGGCGATCGTCGCCTCGTCGAGCGCCTCTCCGAGCGCGCGGACGAGCGCGTCGCCGTAGAGCGACCCGAACGCGTCCGTGTCGCGGACCACGTCGAATCCCCGGGCGAGCCCGGTCTTCGCGCGGGCCGACACGACCGGGTTGCCGGAGACGAGCGCCGTCGCGTACCCGCGCTTCTTGAAGAGCTCGGCGAGCGTCTCGAAGCCTCCCGCGAGCGGCCGCACCGGATCGCCCCACAGCGGGATCGACTCCTTGCCCGACGGCCGCAGCATGAAGTCCGCGCCGTGGATCTGCACCTCTTCGCCGGTGAAGAAGCTCGCGTGGCTCGGGAGGGTCCAGGTGCCGGGCGCGTAGGCGCGGCACGTCCAGGACGTGCTCCCGGCTCGGGAGAGCGCGTCGAGGCGCGGGGAGGTCGGCTTTCCGTAGCCGCAGAGCGACAGGCGATCGGCGCGCACCATGTCCACGACGATGAAGACGACGTTCGGCGAGCGGAGGCCCGGTCTCGGCGGTTCGCCTGCGCCGCCGTCGCGCACCAGCTGCCAGACGATCGCCGCCACCGCCAGGATCGCGGCGATCGCGCAGACGAAGGCGCGCTTGCGCGTCATCTCGCCGCTCCATCCGGCCGGGCGAGGACCCGCCCCGAGAGCGCGAGCACGATCAGGTACAGTGCCGCGCCGACGAGGAGCGCCGCGCGCAGGCCGACGTGGATGGAGATCAGGATCGCGCAGACCGAGCCGAGCACCGACGTCGCGCTGTTGAGCCCCCACAGCCACGGGGTCCGCGTCGGCGCGCGTCTCGAGATGGCATAGAGCCCGGCCGGGTACGGCATGCCGAGGAGCACGCCGAGCGGCGCGAGGAGACCCGCGGCGATCGCGACCCGCATCGGCGCTTCCTGCGCTGCGGCGCTCGAGAGGAGCGCGTCGCCCAGCCCCGAGACCCACAGCGCGCAGACGACCGCGACGAGCAGCGCCACCGCCGCCCGGAGGCGCCCGGGCCGCGAGCCGCACTCGAGGCGCCCGGAGAGGCGGCTCCCCAGCGCGCCGCCGGCGAGGAGCACGAGCAGCACCACCGCGAGCGTGTAGGTCGGTCGCCCGAGGAATAGCGTCATCTTCTGGATGAGCGCGATCTCGACGCACATGAAGCCGAGCCCGAGGCAGGAGACGTACGCGAGGTCGAACGCCGCGCGCCCACCGCCCGCGCCCAGCTGGCGCCGCGCGAGCGCGAACGGCGCGATGAGGAAGAGGACGACGAGCGCGAGGGCGACGATCGCCACCTTGGCGAGCACGAACAGCCCGTTGCCGAAGAGGTACGCGGGTCGGCTCTGCGAGAGGAGCTCCGAGAGGTCCGAGAGCCGGTTCTGGTAGAAGAAGAACGGCCGGTCGTCGGTCGCGGGCCGCACGTCGAGCGGCGAGTCGGCGTAGAGAGCGGCGAGCGCGGCGGCGTCCTTCGTCCCGGCGATCCTCGCGATCAGAGTGTCCCGCGGGCCGGTCCCGCCGGGGGCGTACGCGACGTCGAACCGGAGCATCCCGGCCTCCTCCCGGATCGCGGCGAGCTCGGCCGCGTCGAACGGCGTCCGATTGACGATGACGTTGTGCAGGGTGCAGCCCGGCCGGCCGATCCAGCGCGTGCCGATCACCGCGATCTGCGCCGCGGGATCTCCGCCGCGCTCCTCGATCGCGCGCCTCGCGAGGGCGGTGAGGCCGGCGCCGCCCGCGAGGCCGGGCATGGTCACCGAGGAGACCGACAGGAGGCCATCGTCCGCGAGGTGGTCGAGGTAGTCGGAGAACGCCTCGGCCGTGTGCAGGCTGTTCTCGGTCAAAGAGTACGCGCCCGCGGCCGTGGCGGCCGAGGTGTCGACCATGCTCAGGTGGATGACGTCGAACCGCTCCTTGGAGCGCCGCACGACGCCGCGGCCGTCGTCTACGATGATCTCGACGTCCGGGCGATCGTAGAGGCCGCCCACGTAGTCGCGGTACGCGCCGCGCATGACATCGTCGACGATGATGTCGTTGATCTCCACGCCGACCACGCGGCGGGCGCCGCGCGCGAGCGCCGCGAGCACGTCCCGGCCGCCGCCCGCGCCGATGACGAGGACCGACCCGGGGGCGCGTGCCGGGCGGATCCGGTGGACGAAGGCCGAGAGGTCGTACGAGACGTGCCGGACCGCCTCGAGATCGCCGTCGAAGGCCACGAGCGGGGTCATGGCGTTCATGTCGATGACGAGCGTCTTGCGATCCGGGATCTCGCCGTCGAACGCCGGGCTCAGGCCCCATCCCTTGAAGCCGCGGCTCTCAAGCACGCTCACCATGGAGAACGAGTTCCACGCGTTGTACTCGACCGCGGCGCGCTCCATCCGGATCCCCTTGGCCGTGCGCACGGCGAAGAGGCCCGTTCGCGCGTCGGTCGCGACGAGGGCGACGGCGGCGAGCCCGACGATCCCCGCGGCGAGGAGGTGGCGGGCGCGGGCGGCGCCGGCGGCCCGGGACGCGAACACCGCGGCGGCGAGGCACGCGACGGGCGCGAGCGCCGCGACCGTCCGCGGCGCGCCGAGGAGGCCGAGCGCGGGGATGACGAGCAGGCAGCCGAGCCCCGCCCCGAGCAGGTCGAACGAGTAGAGGGCGTGGATGATCCGCGCGTGGCGGGTCACGGCGATCGCGATGGCGAGCCCGCCGAAGAAGAACGGGAGCGCCGCGGCGACGAAGGTGACGAGCAGATCGAGCGTGGCGCGCGAGAGGAGGTCGAGCTCGGCGCCCGTGCCGATGTCCGGCGTGCGCAGGAGGAGGACGACGTCCGCGACGACGAGCGCCACGGCGAGCCCCAAGGCGCTGCGCGCGAGGTGGAGGTCGGCGCGCCCCTCGGCGAGCCTCGCCTGCAGGAGGTGCACGCACAGCGCGGCGGCGCCCGTGCCGAACAGCGCGACGGAGATCGCGAGGAACGCGAAGTGGTACCAGATCGTGACCGAGAAGAGGCGCGTCAGCGCCAGCTCCGTCGTGAGCAGGCAGACGCTCACGAGCGCGACCCCGACGCCGATCCGGAGATCCGCGCCGCGCGGCTTCACTGGTGCCCCGTGAGGGCGCTCTTCATCTCCGCGGCGAACGGGGAGTAGCCCGTCTCGATGCCGAATACGTCGATCCCCAGGCCGCCGAACGCCGAGAGCTGATCGTCGGAGAGGCCGCTCTTGAAGTCTGTGATCGCCCCCTGCCGGGCGTTCGCCATCGCCGTGAAGTAGCTCTCGTCCGAGCCCGGGACCGACCTGTCGAAGAGATCCGTCAGGATGCGCCGCGTCTTCTCGGCGCGGGTGCCGGGCCCCTTGACGTGGCCGGCGATCCGATCCGCCATCGAGAGCCCGTCGTCGTCCTCGGCGCGGAGGACGTCGAGCACCTCCTGCTTCGCGCCGTCGATCACCTCGGCGGCGCGCTTCTTCTGCGCGTCCGTGAGGCCGAGCTTTTCGCTGACGTCGTCGAGCTTCACGGACCTTTGGCCGGGCGCCCCGCCGGGCGGCATCTTCTCGAGCAGCTTGCGATCGATGAGCGACTCGATGCCGAGATCCTCGATGTCGCCCGCCTCGAGCGCGTCGAGGCGGCGGCTCAGGGCGCGCAGCTTGAGCATCACGGGCTCGAGGTCGCGCTTCGACTCCGCGCCGTCCGCGTCGGCGGCGCGCGCCGCCGCGTCGAGCTCGTTCTTCGCATTGAGGGCGTCCGCGAGCCCGTCGACCGACTCCTTGGCCGCGTCGAGGCGCGCCTCGAGATCCTGCACAGCGAACGTGAGCCGCACCGAGAGCAAGGCCGCCCCCGCGCCGAGCAGGAAGAGGAAGAACAGGGCGAGCTTCATTCCGGGTGACGTCTTCATGGGGACCATCCTAGTTTTGGAGACGGTGCGTTGAACAGCGGAAAAAGATGTCCGCTTTCGCGGCGCGCCATCGCCGGCGTCGAATTTCGGAAACCTTTTTTCGGAACGTCCGATACGGAAATGCGCCGAACGCTGCGGCGGACGCTGGATGGTGCCCGATCGGGGACGGTCGATTGACGAAATGTAGCCGCGTGGCTACACTCGAGGTGATGGGATGGAGGTTCGCAGGACTGAGAGGTTTGCGCGATGGCTGGACGGTTTGAGAGATATTCGCGCCCGTGCGCGCATTCTGGTGCGAATCGAGCGGCTCGCAAGCGGCAATCCCGGGGATGTGTCGCCGATCGGCGAGGGCGTGTCGGAGATGCGCATTCACTGCGGCCCGGGCTACCGCGTCTACTTCAAGCAGTGCGGAGACGTCCTCGTGGTTCTCTTGGCCGGCGGCGACAAGCGGAGCCAGTTCCGGGACGTGAGGCAAGCGCTCGCGCTCGCGAGAGGGTTGTAGACGGAGGTGCATCTTGAGGAAGACTGTGACGAAACCGTACGATGTGGCCGAGCATCTTCGGACGCCCGCGGAGATGGCGGCGTACCTCGAGGCTGCGTTCGAGGAGGCCGACGGGGACGCCTCGTTCGTCGCCAAGGCGCTGGGCGACATCGCGCGGGCCAAGGGCATGGCGCGGGTAGCGCGCGACGCGGGACTCTCGCGCGAGAGCCTCTACAAGGCGCTTTCCGGCGGGCGCAGCCCCGGATTCGACACGATCCTTCGCGTGATGAAGGCGCTCGACATCCGGCTGCATGCCGGCGCGGCGCGTTGATGGCGACGGTCCGTTCGAGCTCGAGGACTGCCCGGCTCGGCTACTCGATGTACGGTTCGGGGTGCTAACTTCGGTCGATGTCGGCCCGGAAAACCACGTCACTTGTGACATTTTCCGACCGAGGCTATCCTCAATCCGTAGTCCAAAACCAGGGGGGATTCCATGCGGCTCATGACGTCGGTCGTTTGGCTCGCGCTCTGCGGCGCAACGTTCGTGCTGGCGTCGTGCTCCCACGTTAGCGCCGGTGGAATCGGCGACGCAGGGACGGACACCGGAACCGACACGGACGCGGATTCCGATACCGACGCGGACACGGATACCGGCCCTGCGTGCGTGGTCTACGTCAACGGCGCGGACGGCGACGACGGGAACACCGGGGAGTCGTGGACAAGCGCACTGGCGACGGTGCAGGCGGGATTGAACCTGGCCGAGGGCGCGGGCTGCGAGGTGTGGGTCGCGGCGGGAACCTACGTACCCGGCACAACGCGAGGGGCCACGTTCCAGTTGATCGCCGGGGTCGTCCTGTACGGAGGCTTCGCGGGAGACGAGACTGCCCTCGAGCAACGTGTTATCGGCGCGAACGAGACGATCCTTTCTGGTGAAATCGGCGTCGCTGACGACAACTCGGACAACATTTACCACGTCGTGACCGGCGCGGATGACGCCACCATCGACGGTTTTACGATCACGGGAGGCTGCGCAAAGGGAGTATCTCCCGGTAGTAGCGAAGGCGGTGGAATGTACAACTACGAGTCCTCGCCGACCGTGACGAACTGCACGTTCTCGGACAACACGGCGGACTCCGGCGGCGGGATGTACAACGACGGCTCCTCACCGACCGTGACGGGCTGCACGTTCTCGTTCAACCAATCGGCTTTGGGCGGCGGGATGTCTAACGGCGGCGGCTCCTCGCCTGCTGTAACCAACTGCGCATTCTCGAGCAATTCTGCGGGCTTATACGGTGGCGGGATGACCCACCACAACTCCTCGCCGACCGTGACCAACTGCATCATGTGGGGCGACACGGGTGAGTCGGGTGTCAGTGAGATTAGGGGGCTCGGCGAGAGTATCGACGTCGAGGTGGATGTCACCTACAGCAACATCCAGGGCGGGTACGCCGGTACCGGCAACATCGACGCCGACCCGCTGTTCATTGATGCCGAGAGCGGCGATCTCCACCTGCAATCGACCTCGCCGTGCATCGACACCGGCTCGAACGACGCGGTGCCGGACGACGTGACCACCGACCTCGACGGCAACCCGCGGATCGTCGACGGCGACTCCGACTCCACCGCCACCGTCGACATGGGCGCGTACGAGGTTCAGCCGTAGCCCGCGTCCGAATCTCAGCGCTTAAAATCGTCCGCGCGCGACGATTTTCGTCAACCGATGGCCGGATCGTCCGATTCCAGATCTCCTGACATGCCCTGCGTAACCTGCTGAAAAGACACGGACCGCGTTCTGCGGGGCGCGCACTCAAATCTGTCCGGTCTTTCGAGATGCGAGTGGCGGAGGAGCGCGGCCTCGAGCGGTTGGCTGTGATCGAGATCGCGCACCCTTTCGTGTCCGCTCCGTCGTAGCCCCATGGTGTGGAAAATCAGATCGTGCTCAGGTTGCCGCCGTCGCTGCTCGAGTCGCGGACGGACGTGCTCAATGCTCGGTGCACGTTGCGCACCGAGGGAGGCCGTCGCGTGGTCGTCGTGTCCGGCGTCGCGGTTCACGGCTACAGTGCGGACGACGAGATCACGAAGCGGTACGTGATGGTCTCGCTCGTCGAGGCCGGTCACGCGACCCAGGAGGAAGTGGCGCGGGCGTTCGGGGGGACGGAGCGGACGTTGCGGCGGATGCAGCGGCGGTTCGAGGAAGGCGGGATGGCGGGCCTGATGACGCAATGTGGGTGGCGGCCCGGGCGGCGGCGGTTGCCGGAGAAGCGGCTGCAGGAGATCGAGCGGCTCCACGCCGAGGGCGTGAGCAATCGCGAGATCGCGCGGCGCCTGGGCGTGACCGAAAACGCGATCCGCAAGCAGGTCGGACCGACGAAGGATGCGCGGCAGTTGTCGCTGCCGGGCGCAGAGCACGCGCCGGTGATCGCCGCGATGGCTTCACCGTCCATCGTCGAGACGCCCGCGCCGGCCACGCGCAACGAAGCGCTTGCGATGCCGAGCCTCGACGACGACCCTCGCGACCGCTCGCTCGACCGCGGCATGGCGTGTCTCGGGCTCCTCGACGACGCGGCGCCTTTGTTCGCGGACGCCGAGGGCGTGTCGGGCGCGGGCGTGCTGTGCGTCTTGCCGGCACTCGTCCACGGCGGCGTGTTCCGCGTCGCGGCCAAGCTGTACGGCGGGATCGGGCCCGCGTTCTACGGCCTGCGCACAACGATGCTCGTGCTCGTGTTCATGGCGCTGTGGCGCATCAAACGCCCGGAGAGCCTCAAGGAGCGCGACCCCGCGTCGCTGGGGCTCGTGCTCGGTCTCGACCGCGCCCCCGAGGTCAAGACCGTGCGCCGCAAGCTCACGCGCCTCGCCGCACGCCACAAGGCCGCCGAGCTCGCCAAGGAGCTCGCGCGTACCCGCGTCGCGAAGCTGGGCGCCGCGGTCGGCTTCCTCTATGTCGACGGCCACGTCCGCGCCTATCACGGCGAGCGCGACATCCCCAAGGCGCACGTCGCCCGCATGCGCCTCTCCATGCCCGCCACCACCGACTACTGGGTCGGCGACACCAGAGGCGACCCGCTCTTCGTCCTCACCGCCGAGGCGAATGCCGGCATGGTCGAGATGCTCCCGCGAATCCTCCGCGAAATCCGCGGCCTCGTCGGCGACCGCCGCGTCACCGTCGTCTTCGACCGCGGCGGCTGGAGCCCCAGGCTGTTCAAGCTGCTCGTTGACGAGGGCTTCGACTTCCTCACCTACCGCAAGGGAAAGTCGGAGCTCGTCGACGAAAGCCTCTTCGCCTCACACCGCGCGGTGTTCGACGGCAGGCCCGTCGAGTACCTCCTCCACTATCAGGAGGTGGGGTTCCTCGACGACGCGCTGCGCCTGCGACAGGTCACGCGTCTTTCGGACGACGGCCACCAAACGCAAATCGTCACGAGCCGCGTCGACCTCGACGCCGCCGAGGTCGCGTTCCGCATGTTCGGGCGATGGAGACAGGAAAACTTCTTCAAGTACGGACGCGAGGAGTTCGCGCTCGACGCCCTCGCCGACTACCAAATCGAGCCCGACGACCCGACCCGCACCGTCCCCAATCCCGCGCGCCGCGACCTCGCCAAGCAGATCAAAATCGCGCGCAACGAAATCAAAGCGCTCGAGCAGGCCCTCGGCGCCGCCCTCATCGACGCGCACCGAAGCCCCCGCCCCGGAATTCCCGCCCTCGCCGACGCCCACGCCGACGCCGAGCCCAAGCTCGCAGCCGCACGCGAAAACCTCGCGCGCCTCCGCGCCGCGCTGAAACAGACCCCGGAGCGCGTCGAGATCCGCGACCTCTCCGACGGCGCCGTCGTCAAGCTCGCCGCCGAGAAGAAGAGCCTCACCAACATCATCAAGATGATCGCGTTCCAGACCGAGAGCGACCTGCTCGCGCTGCTCGCGCCTGCCTACCGCCGCGCCGAAGACGAAGGCCGCACCCTCCTCCACGAGCTGTTCTCGGGCCGCGCGGATTTGAAGCCCTCGGCGACCGAACTCCGCGTCGTCCTACATCCGCTCTCCTCGCCGCATCGAACCGCCGCGCTCGCCGGCCTCTGCCGTGCCCTCAACGAAACCGAAACCCGCTTCCCCGGATCGAACCTCGTTCTCCTCTTCGACGTGCTCCCCCTGCCGCCATCGAGCTTCGCCTTCCCGGGTCCGAGACCCGCGCCAGAACCTCCGGCCAACGATCCACCGGACATTTAGCCTTCACCCCAGGTCAGGAGATCTGGA
>JALNZK010000064.1 GCA_023229365.1 Pseudomonadota bacterium
GAGTCGCCGCGTACAGCGCGAACATGCCGCACTGCTCGTGCGCTGGGACGTCCGACAGGTGGAAGTGATCCGCGAGGAGCTCGAGGCGTACGCGATCGCGCAGCGCGACCAGGCCCCCGAGCTCGAGCGCCATCGCCACGGCCCCCGCGATCGCGAGCCTCGGCGAGCCGCGCCGGGCGGCGGCGAGCGCGAGGATCGTCGCGACGAGCGCCAGGGCGATCGCGGCGATCGCGAGCGCCGTGGGCGTGCCGCCGCCGAGCAGCATCGCCCTGACGTCTCCCGGGAGGGCGACGAGCAGCGCCGCCGCGGCGACCGCCGTGAGGGCGCGGCCGAGGAGGTGCGCCTTCACGCCGTAGCGCCGCATCCCCTCGCCCGCCTCCCGCCGCCCCGTGCGCGACGAGACGGCGCCGGCGACGACGAGCCCGAGCCCGGCGACCGCGAGCGCGGGCATCATGAACGCGAGGTACCTCGGCACGAGCGTCGGCTCGCCGAGGTTGAGCGCCGCGCCGCCCGGGTGCGCCGCGTAGAGCGCCATCCACCTGTCCGGCGCCATCGAGAGCGTGAGGTTGTTCACGTAGATGAACCCGATGGCCAGCATCGCCGCGAACGCCGCGCAGAGGGCGATCCCCTGGACCCTCGGGCGGCGCTCCCGCGTCAGCTTGTGGAAGTAGAGCAGGCCGTACGCCGTGATGAGCAGCGGGATCACGAGGATCCAGAACACCCCCATCACGACGGACGAGCTGTAGAACATCTGCCCGTACAGCACCTGCACGAAGAGGAGCGGCGGGATGCCGAGCGTGACGAGGTACGAGAAGCCGAGCGGCAGGCTCGTCCCGAGGAACCGCGCCGCGGCCTCGTGCCCCGGGGCCCGGCGCACGCGTGCCCACAGGAGGAGCGCGAGGCTGCCGAGCGTGAAGCTCATCGCGAGGAGGTGGAGCGTCAGCGTGAGGTACGCGAGCCCCTGGAGGACCGGCGCCGGCGCCGCGAGGCCGAGCGGATCCGGGATCGGGAACGGCGTCACTTCGGCACCTCCTGCGCGCGCAGCACGTCCGCGGGCGTCGCCTCGCCGCCGCCGAGCGACAGGAGGAACGACGTGAGCGCGGCGCGATCCTCGGGCGTGCCCTGGAATGGCGGCATGACGCCCTGCTCGTCGAGCTTCTCGAGGAAGCGCGGGCCGAACGCGGGCGTCCACTGCCGCGTCCGCCACTCGAGGCTCCTGTACCCGTCGAGCGTGTGGCAGCTCGCGCACTGGAGCCTGTAGATCCACTCGCCGTGCGCGGGGGAGAGCGGCTCGGGTGAGGGATCCCACTTCGCCGCGTCGAGGTACGGGCGTCGCATGTGCTCATTGTCGGAGGCGTCGCTCTTCCACAGCGCGTTGCCGTAGAGGACGCCGTGCACGACGTACGGCTTGCGCGCCATCTCGCGGAAGAACTCCGCGCCCATCACGCCGAGCTGCGCGGTGAGCAGGAGCGCGAGCGCGGCCGCGGTGTGCACCGTCTTCGGCCTCGCGGCGGCGAGCAGGGCGCCGACGATGACGAGCGCGCCCGCGGTCGCGGCGAGCCAGAAGTAGCGCGCGAGCGCCTCCAGTCGGCTGCCAGCCGCGCCGACCACGCCGCCGTGGAAGATCTTCAAGGCGCTCTCGGGCAGGGTGCCCCAGTAGAGGATCCCGGCGACGGGCAGGATCACCGCGGCCGGGATCACCCACTTGGCGCTGAACCGGACGACGCGCGCCTTGAGCTCGTCGTCCGCGATCTTCGCCGCCACCAGCAGGCCGAACAGGCCGGCGATGAGGAACATCGAGACGGTCCGGATGACCAGCGACGGCGCGTAGCCCGGGTTGAAGAAGCCGGCGACGAGGTCGCGGTTTTCGAGCGTCCAGGCGCCCGGCGTGAGCATGAACGTCAGGATGCCGTTGATGACGAAGAGCGAGAGCCAGGCGATGACGAAGTACGCGATCGCGAGGAACCGCTGCATCGCGCGGGAGCTCGTCTTCCAGCCGTAGTAGTAGAGGTAGAGCACGGTGAGCTCGGCGAGGAACATCACCCACTCGATCGCCCACGCGAACACGAACTGGTGGATGAGGAGGCTCGTGCCCTCCGGGCTCGCGAGCTGGATGGAGAACCAGATGCCGACGCCGGTCATGGCGCCGAACACGGTCGTGTAGACGAGGAACCAGGACGCGAACTTGTGCAGCCACGCGCGGATCCGCTCGCCGTCCGGCTGCCGGTCGGACCAGATCTCCGCGACCGCCATGAACGCGCCGCCGCCGATCGCGAGGTGCGAGATCAGCACGTGGATGATCGCGATGATCGCGACGACGAGGCTGCCGCCGAGGATCGGGAGGTTCCACACCGGGTAGTTCATGCCTGCGCTCCCCCGCTCATGACGCGAACCCCCAGATCGTCATCGCCGCGAAGCCGGCGAGCGCGAGCGCCCCGGCCTTGGTCACGAGCGCCCCGCGCCGATCCGCGGGCATCGAGGTGTCGAGGAACGGCAGCGCCACGAGGAGCAGCGGCCCGAGCCCCATGAGCGCCATGCCCACGAGCTCCAGCTTCCCCGGGAACAGCTTGAGCCCCTGGTACGGCGCGAGCAGGTACCACTCCGGCTTGATCCCCTCGGGCGCGGGCGCGAACGGGTTCGCCTCGGGCGCGAGCCCGCGCGGTGCCGCGGCCGCGAGGGCGAGCAGCAGCCCGAGGAGGAACAGCCACACCGGCACCTCGCCGACCAGGAACTCGGAGAGGAACGGCCGGTAGCGCTTCTTCTCCTCCGGCAGAGCGCTGAAGGAGTCCGGCTCGCTCACGCCCTGGATCTGGACGAAGAGGAGGTGCACCGCCGCGAGGACGAGGACGGCGAGCGGCAACACCACCACGTGCAGCGCATAGAAGCGGCCGATCGTCTCGTGTGAGACGTCGCCGCCGCCGCGCGCGAGGTCGGCCAGGGGGACGCCGACGAGCGGCAGCTTCTCCAGCTCGGAGACGCCGATGCGCACGGCGAAGAACGAGAGATCGTCCCACGGCAGGAGGTAGCCCGAGAAGCCGAACAGGATCGTGAGCGCGAGCAGGAGGAGCCCCGTCACCCAGGTCAGCTCGCGCGGCGGCCTGTACGCCTTCATGAAGAAGGTCGACAGCATGTGCACGAACAGCGTGAAGATCATGAGGTTCGCGGCCCAGTGGTGCACGCTGCGGATCAGCGCGCCGTACGGGACCTCCATCACGATCCTGTTGACCGACGCCCAGGGCTGGTCGGGCCGGTAGTAGACCATGAGCAGCACGCCCGTGCAGATCTGCACGAGGAACAGGAAGAGCGCGATCCCGCCCGCCATGTACCAGTGCGACTGTCCGTGGATCGGCACGCGCTTGCCGAGGAAGAACTTCACGACCGGCCAGATCGGGTACCGCGCGAGCAGGGCGCGCGATGCCTTCCCGAGGCGGGTCCCGGGCGGCGGCAGCTCCCGCTCCGCGTCCTCGGGGATCCGGGCGAAGCGCTCGTCCATCGCTCAGCCCTTCCTCCCGCCCTGCGGCGCGACGTAGAGGATCCCGGCCTCCTCGGAGACGGCGAGCTCGGTGAGCGGCCGCGGCGGCGGGCCCGCGACGTTCTTGCCCGTGAAGTCGTACGTGCCGCCGTGGCAGTGGCAGAAGAGCTTGTCTCCCGCGAACCCGACGTTGCAGCCCGCGTGGGTGCACTTCGAGTCGAACGCCCGGAGTCTCCCGCCCTCGTCCCGGAGGACGATCACTCCGCGGTTCGCGTACGAGCCGTTCTTCCCCGAGCCGGGACGCGCGACCTCGACGGGCGAGATCCCGTCCACCACCGCGCGCCCCTCCGCGCCGAACGGATCCGGCGCGGGCTGCGGGCTGAGGTACTTGTAGACCGGGTACGCGGCGGCCCCGGCCCACGCCGCGCCGAGCCCGATGCCGGCGAACGCGAGGAACCGCCGCCGCTTCATTACGCGCGCCAGAGCCCGTGCAGGTTGCAGTACTCGCGGACCGTCACCTCGCCCGCGTCGATCAGGAACGTCGCCTCGGGCGCGGCGCCGGGCTTGAGGAACGCGAAGTACGACACGCCGTCCGCGATGAGCTCGATCCACTCGATGTAGTGGGCGTCGAGCATCGGGTGCGCCACCGAGCCGACCGCGACCTTGTAGCCGCCCGGGATCTTCTCGACGACGGGCACGTGCTTCTCCTTGGCGCCGTCGGTCGTGTTCTCGACGAGCGCGGTCATCGGCTGCCCGCAGCACACGAGCTCGCCGCCGGACGCGTGGAGCACCTCCACGATGTTGCCGCACACCCCGCACTTGAAGACCTGTCTCTGCTGAGTCGCCATGTTCCCCTCCTCGCGGTTCGCTTCGGACCGCAGGTTGTCAGATTTTCCGATTTCCCGCTAGCTCTGCCCGCTTGCCCTTGAGCTTGTGCTTCTCGCACTCCCTCTCCGCCAGCTCGCGGATCCTGTAAGCCGAGTCGCGCAGCACGCCGTAGACGATCCCGCACGAGTCGTCGATCCGGTCGCGGTCGCCCTCGTCGGCGAGCGCGATCATCTCGCGCGTCAGCCGGATCGTCCGGACCAGGTTCTCGTCGTGCGGCTTGGCCATGGCCGAACCCCTTTTGCACCTGCCGTGCCAGGGGAACGGGGACGGCCGCGGAAACGGGTTATGCGATGAATTACGCTATGTTGCTCGGGATCGGAGGGTGTATCGCCCGGTCTTCCGGTGTCTCGACTGTTTCGGTTTGTCTCGTGCGGACGAGGCAGGACAGGGCGATCTACGGCTGCGCGAGGTACTGCCGGAGCCGGTACTTGATGTCGTCGAACGCCGGACCCCAGTCGTCGTTGCAGATCGAGTAGACGTAGCTCATCGGGCCGAAATAGTTGGCCGCGAGGTCGACGAAACGGCGGCCCGGATAGGCCTTCGTGACCTCGATCGAATCCATGGTGCGCGTGCAGGCCTCCTTCCAGTACCAGGTGGTGCCGGAAGGCTGGACCGCCGTGAGCTGCATGGCGTCCTGGGCGAGGCAGTCTCCGAGCGCGTCGCCCCAGCCCTGGCACGCGGCCGCGCCGGCCGGGTCCTGCTCCGCGACCGGCACGCCGGTGATCGCGGCGAACACCACCTGGCCCGGGCCCTTCGCGGCCACGAAGTTCTGGTAGAAGTGCTCGGAGGAGAAGAGGTGCTCGGGGTGCAGGCCGCACGCGATGTTCCACTTGTTGAAGTCGTCCGCGACCGCCGGCTCCGAGAACAGCCCCTCGCCGTCCTCCATGGAGCAGTCGTCCTCGTCGGTCACGACGAGCAGCATGAGCAGGTGGCCCTCGACGAGGAAAGCCTCCTGATCGTCGCGGGTCAGTGCCCGGTTCAATGACGCGAGCTGCTGCTCGAAGCCGCAGCCCGAGGTGCCCTGATCCATGAGGCAGGTCGCCTGCGTGATGAGCGCGGCGTTCGGCGCCGCGGCCGTGGTCTCGGCCCAATCGCCCGTCAGGTTCGGGCACGCCACGTCCGTCGAGCCGTCCGTGTGGCACACACCCACGAAGGTCTCTTCGTCGATCCCGGCGCACGTCCACCCGTCCGGGCACTGCGCCGCGGACTCGTCACACGGGATGGCGTCGTTGTCGAGCGCGATGCTCTCGGTCACGATCTGCCGGAAAATGCCGTTGTCGCCGAACCCCTCGCAGCTGGCCGGGACGTCGTCCGGCCAGAACTCGTCGTTGTTCACGCCGTCCGAGGAGAAGCCCATGTCCGACGTGACGACCGCGATCCGGATCTCGTCGACCGCGTCCCAGCCGGACGTCGACAAGGGGTTCGCGAGCGCGGCGACGAGCGAGTAGACGGAGGTGCTCAGGATCGCCTGCTCCTGCATCATGGACGATGAGTTGTCCACCATCACGAGCATGTCGAGGCCGGTGAAGTCGATCGGCGGATCCGTGTCCCAGTCCGTGTCCGTGTCGGCGTCGGTATCGGTCCCGCCGTCCGCGCCGTCGTCGTACTCCTCGACGTTGTCGCAGGCCGCGAGCCCGAGCCCGAGCCCGAGCGCGGCGAAGAGCGTCCATCCCGTGAGCTTCGCATTCATGAGGTCACCTCCTTGTTCATCCTACCCCAGTCATGGCGCGGCCGGGGCTTTTCCTTCCGCGCTCTCCGGGTGATCGGCCAGGATGTCGCGGAGCAGGGAGCGGGCGCGCGGCGAGAGCACCGGATCCCCCGCGGAGGCCACGTCGCGGTAGACGGCGGCCGCTTCGCCCCAGCGGAGCTGCTTGCGCAGGCAGTCCGCGAGCAGGGAGCGGGCCTCGACGTCGGACGGTGTGCGGCCGAGCCGCGCGCGCAGCTCGGCTTCGGCGTCCGCGAACTGGCCGCCGACGATCCACGCCCGCAGCGTCTCGATGCCCGGGGCCGCGGCGCCGAGCGGGGCCGCGACTCGAGCGGGACGGCTCGCCGGGGCGACGCCGGGCAGGGGCTCGGCCGGGATCTCGGGCACGGGCGCTCCCGCCGCGACCTCGGCCTCCCGCTCCGGGAACACGCGCCGATCGCCGGCGGCGAGCCTGCCGACCACCGAGCCTTCGCGCGAGATCTCCACGGTGCCGGATCGCACGATCACGTCGACGCCGCGCGGGCTCGCGATCGCGACCGTGAAGCGCGTCCCGGTCACCCGGACGCGGTAGTCGTCCGCGTCGACCAGGAACTCCCGGCCGGCCCCGCGCTTCTCGACGGCGCACGTGGCGGATCCGGAGTCGAGGCGAACGCGCGTGACCGTTTCCGTGATCTGCACCAGCGCGAACTTCGAGCCGGACGAGAAGTCGATCGTGTCGTTTCCGATCCGCAGGTTGGCGCGCCCGTCGTTCGGGACGGTGAAGCCGGCCTTCAGGAGAAGGGCTGCGTCGAGCGCGCGAGCGCCGGTCCCTGCGAACAGCGTGCCCTCGATCGCCGGGACATCCGCCGAACGGGCCGGTTCGAGCGGCCTCGCGATGAGCGCGATCGCGATCGCTCCTCCGAGGACGAGCGCCGCAGCCGCCGCGACCGCGAGCCGGGTCCGTCCGGATCGCGCGGGCCTGGCCGACGCCATCTCGACGAGGCGTCGCGCTTCGGCCTGGGTCGGAACCGCGGCGGATCGCAACGGCGAAGCGTCCGCGAGGTCTCGCGCCGCGCCCCGCCAGCGTTCGACGGTCGCCGCGCACTCCCGGCAATCCGCGAGGTGCGCCTCGAAGTCGGCGGCGTCGCCGGTCCCGAGGCGCCGGTCCAAGAACCGCTCCAGAAGATCGCATCGTCTCATGTCTTCACCTCGAATACGGTGTCATCGACTGCGTTCGCCGTCGCCGCGAGCACGGCGCGCCGGGCCCGGTGCAGCCGGGTCCAGACCGTGCCGGGCGAGATGCCGAGGATCCGGGCGATCTCCTCGCCGTCGAACCCCTCCACCGCGTGCAGCACCAGCACCTCGCGCTGCCCGCCCGGAAGGCTCGCGAGCAGGCGCAGCGCGGCTTCCCGGTGCTCGGTCGCCCGCTCCGGCGTCGGCTCGGGGTCGGTCGCCTCAAAGGTGCCCGCGCCGAGCACGCGCCGGACCCAGGCCCTGCGCGAGAAGCCGCGCGCCTTGCGGATCGCGATGCCGAAGAGCCAGGACTTGAACCGCGATCGCTCCTCGTAGCGCTTCGCCGCAACCGGGAGCGCGAGGAACACGTCCTGCGCGAGCTCCTCGATCTCGGCGGCCGATGCCGCGGGGGCGAAGCGCTGGAGCGCTGTGCACACCATGCCCTTGTGGCGCGTGTACAGCCCGCCGAGGGCGTCCATTTCGCCGATCGCGAGCCTCGAGACGAGCTCCTCGTCCGTCATCTCCATCTCGAGAGGTAATGCCTCGAGGGGCCCGGGACCTTCCCTCGGGGTGCGCGTCACGGCTTTCCGTCGAGGAGCGCGACGAAGCCCAGGGCGGCGCTCCAGTCCACGTACGGCGTCGCGAGGATGCGGCTCCCGTCCGAGCGGCGCTCGATCACCCGCCGGGAGGGGGAACCGCCGATCCCGCCCTCCAGCACGATCGCCGCGTGCCGGCCGATCGGGATGCGCAGATCGAGGCCCGCGGCGCCCCGGAAGCCCCACCACAAGAACGCCTTGTGATCGCCGCCGCCGAGAGACACGTCCAGGGCGGTCCGGTAGGCGGAAACGGCGGCGAACGGCCCGAGCGCGATCGGACCGAGGCGCCACCCGTAGCCTGCGGAGAGCGCGAGCTCCATCCCCCAGCCGGTCACGACGCCGTCCTCGAGCTCGTTCCTAGGACCCGCCTTTCCGGCGACCGAGAGCCTGGAGAAGAGCCCCTCGACGGGCTGCCACTCGACGCCGAGCAGCGCGCCGAGCTGGACGGACGGCCCGTCGTACACGGCGACACCCCCGCCCGCGACGGCGAGCGCGGCGAGCCCCCACTCGGGACGCGGCGGCTCGGGAGCGGGGGCGGGTCGCGGCGCAGGCGCGTCCCAGGGGGCCTCCGCGTCCGCCTCGGTCGGCGCTGGCGACGGCGGCGGCTCGGGCGGCTCGAACACGCGCGTCTCCCGGAGGAGCTGCCGTGCCACGAGGGCGTTCGCGGCCTGCGCGTCGATGCCGGGATCGATCTCCGCGACGCGGACGGGCGCTCTCCCCGCGCCCGGCACGACGAGGTGCAGCAGCGCGCGGCCAGTGCCGGACTCCCGGATCCAGACGGTCGCCGCGGCCCGGCGCTCGCCGGCGATCGGGACGACGCGGTCGAGCTGATCCGCGAGCGGGAGGAACGCGAACCCGCCGCCGAGATCGATCCGCTCCACGGACACGCCGTCGAGGGCGAGCACGAGCTCCTCGACGAACCGGGCCTCCCGCGCGGCCGCCGCGGGGTTGGCCGGCGCCGCGACGAGCAGGAGGAGCCGGTTCCCGGACGCCGGGGCAAAGGACGCCTGCGCGCCCGCTGCGAGCGGGACGAGCGCGAGGATGGCCGCGATGCAGGCTGCCCTGTGAAGGACGCGCTTCGTCCGACTGCGGATCGTTGTGCCCGACGCGATCACGGTGCCGACAGCTTACCAGCAATCATCGTCGAGAGCGCATCGAATGCGGGCGACTAATCCTCGTTGCAGATCGAGTAGACGTAACCGTTCGCGCCGAAGTCGGTCGCGAGCTCGACGAAACGGCGAGCGGGAGCAGCCTCCATGATCACGGATTCGATCTGTCGTGTACACCCTGGACGCCAATGCAGTATCTCGCCAACAGGCTCGAGCTGCATGGCCTCCTGGTCCAAACAAGAGCCGATCTGATCCCCCGATCCCTCGCATGCCGCCGCGCCCTCGGGATCCTCGCCTGCCCACGGCACGCCGGCGATGGCCGCGTAGACCACGGCGTCGGCGCTCGGTTTCATGCCTGTGAGCACATCGTAGAAATGGGACGGCGGGAGCAAGTGCTCCGGGTGTCTCTCGCACGCGAGCCAGATCTCGCCAAGGCTCGAGTCGGCGAGCTCGTCTTCCGCGAACAACGCCTGGCCGTCCTGCATCGAGCAGTCGTCTTCATCGCTCAGGGCGATCACCGCGAGCACCGCGTCGGCGCGCACGAAGTCCGCTTGGTCCTCTCTTGTCAAACTGGTGGCAGCGGCCTGGAGCTCCTGCCAGAAGGGGCCACACCCGTTCGCTCCCTGTACGGCGAGGCATGCGGCCTGGGCGCGAAAATTGGTGTTCGGCGCACCAGGCGAAGTCTGGGCCCAGACGGTATCTTCGAGTTGCGGGCAGCTCACTGTAGTCGAGCCGTCCGTGTGGCAGACACCGATCGCGTCCACTCCAGCGTCGGTTTCCACCACACACGTCCAGCCAAAGGGACACTGGGATCCGCTGGCGTCGCACGCGATGGTGTCGTTTGGGAGAGTGATCGAGCTCGCTTGGACGGGTTGGAACTCACCGTTTCTACCGAAGCCGGCGCATGAGCTGAGCTCTTGCGGCCAGTAGGCATCGTTGTTCACTCCGTTCGAGGAGATCCCCATGTTCGCCGTGACCGCCGCGACGCGCAGATCGTTTACGGCCGCGAATCCAGATGATGGAAGAGGAGAGAGGAGGGCGCTGATCATCGCATAGAGGTTTTGGCTCAGCATCACTTGCTCATTCGGTATCGAGTTCGAGTCATTGAGCACCATGAGCAGATCGACCGCGGTGAGCGGGACGGGATCGCCGGTGTCCGTGTCGCCCGCGTCCGAGCCCGCGTCCGGGCTCGACGACCCTCCTCCGGAGCACGCGGCGAGGACGAAGAGCGGGAGCAGGTACACGGTGCAGCGCATGCGGGCCTCCTTCCGCGTATTGTCCGCCGATTCTCTGACGCGCGACAGGGGTTGGAGGGGAAAACGGACTAATGCTCCAGAAGCTCCCCGATCCGCGAGCCGATCGCCTCGAAGGCGGGCGTCCAGTCCGCGTTGCAGATCGAGTAGACGTAGCCCATCGACTCGAAGCTCTCGTTCGCGAGCTGGACGTAGCGGCGGCCGGGGTAGGCCTTCGTGACCTCGGTGGCGCCCTCGTCCCGCGTGCACGCCGGCCGGAAGTACCACACGCCGCCGACCTGCTCGGGCACGAGCGCCATCTCGTCCTGCACGAGGCAGTCGCCGATCTCGTCGCCGAACCCCTCGCACTCGCTCGCGCCGGGTTGCGCGCTGTACGGCACGCCGACGATCGCCGCGAAGAACACCGCGCCCTCGGGCTTGAGCGACGCGATGATCTCGTGGAAGTCGCTCGGCGTGTACAGGTACTGCGGGTGGTTGCCGCACGCGAGGTTCACCTCCTGCAGGCTCTGGTTCTGGATCTCGTCCTCGCCGAACAGCCCCTCGCCGTCCTCCATCGAGCAGTCCTCCTCGTCGCTCACGATGAGCACGGTGAGCAGCGCCGTGTCGCGGAGGAAGCCGGCCTGGTCGTCACGCTGGAGCGCCCGCGTCGACGACGCAAGCTGCTGCTCGAACCCGCAGCCGCTCGTGCCCTGCACGGACAGGCAGGCGATGCGTGCCGCGAGGTTGGCGTCCGGCGCCTCGGGCGTCGTCTCGAACCACGGCCCGCCGCCCGACGGGCAGCCGAGCGCGGGGTCGCCGTTCGTGTGGCAAACGCCCACGCCGTCCACGCCGACGCCCGTGCAGCTCCAGCCGGGCGGACACTGCGCGGCGCTCTCGTCGCACGGGATCGCGTCGTTCGCGATGTCGATGCTGGCCGCGTCGATCTCCTGGAACTCCCCGTCGTCGCCGAACCCGGCGCACGCCGGCGGGGGATCCGTGGGCCAGAACTCGTCGTTGTTCACGCCGTCCGACGAGAAGCCCATGTCCGAGGTGACGAGCGCGACCCGGAGATCGTCGATCGCCAGAAGCTCCGACGTCGGGAGCGGGCTGAGGAGCGAGCCGACGAACCCGTACATCCCGCTGCTCAGGATCGCCTGCTCCTGGGCCATCGAGCTGGAGTTGTCGGCGACGACGAGCAGATCGACGGCGGTCAGCTCCGCATCGGAGTCGGAGTCGGCGTCGGTGTCCGTGTCGGCGTCGGTGTCGGTGTCCGTCCCGCCGCAGGACGCGCCGTCCTCGCCGCTGCATCCGAAGCACCCCGCGAGCGCCGCGACGAGCGCGCCGAGGACCCAATGACCTGCGGGTGATCTCATTCCAGCCCCCTCCTTCATTGCGCCAACGCGGCCATCTTCGCGCCGATCGCCTCGAAGGCGGGCGCCCAGTCCGCGTTGCAGATTGAGTAGACGTACCCCATGTCGCCGAAGTGCTCGCTCGCGAGCTCGACGTAGCGGCGGCCGGGATAGGCCTTCGTGACCTCGGTGCTCCCCTCGTCGCGCGTGCACGCCGGGTGGTAGTACCAGTAAGAGCCGACGGACTGCTCGGCAAGGAGCTGCATCTCGTCCTGCTCGAGGCAGGATTCCAGAGTGTCGCCGAAGCCCTGGCAGTGCGGGGCGCCGCCCTGGTCTCCGTACGGCACGCCGACGATCGCGGCGAAGAGCACCGCGCCCGGCTGCTTGAGCGAGGTCAGCCGCCCGTGGAAGTCGGCGGGCGGGAACAGGTGCTCCGGGTGCTCGCCGCACGCGATGTTGACCTTCGCCGCTTCCACCAGGACCTCGTCCTCGCCGAACAGCGCCTCGCCGTCCGCCATCGAGCAGTCCTCCTCGTCGCTCACGACGAGCACGGCGAGGAGCGCCTCGTCGCGCGCGAAGTCGCTCTGATCGTCCCGCTCGAGCGCCCGCGTCGACGACGCTAGCTGCTGCTCGAACCCGCAGCCCGTCGTCCCCTGCGCGGACAGGCACGCGGCGCGCGCCGCGAGGTTCGGATCCGGATCCCCGGGCGTGCTCTCGATCCACTGCGCCGCCAGGGCAGGGCAGCCGATCGTCGCGTCGCCCGCGGTGTGGCAGGCGCCGACGCCGTCTTCGTCGAGGCTCGCGCACGTCCAGCCCGGCGGGCACTGCGCGGCGCTCTCGTCGCATGGGATGGTGTCATTGTTGACGTGGATGGTCGACTCGTCGATCGTCTGGAACTCACCGTCGTCCCCGAACCCCGTGCAGGACGGCGGGACGTCGTACGGCCAGTACGCGTCGTTGGTCTCGCCGCTCGACGAAAAGCCCATGTTCGAGGTCACGACCGCGATCCGGAGATCGTCGATCGCCGCGATCGCCGAGGTCGGCAGCGGGCTGACGAGCGATCCGACGAAGGCGAAGAGATCCGTCGCGAGAATCGCCTGCTCCTGCGCCATCGACGACGAGTCGTCGATCATGACGAGCAGGTCCACCCCGGCCAGATCCGGCGCCGGGTCGGTGCCGCCGTCCTCGCCCGCGTCGCCGGCGATCGTGTCGACGTGGTGGCAACCGGCGGCGCCGAAGAGCGCAGCCAGCGCGACGGCGAGCCGCGGGGATTTCATCGTGTGCATCGCGAAGCCTCCATGCGCGTTTCTTGTCGCAAGGACAGAATAGTACATTGACGAGTTGAAAATCCACGCACTATGCAGAGGTCGAACCAGCGTGTATATTGGGAGTGTAATCGATTAATCGAACTCATTTGGAGGAGGTCGGTCATGATTTGGTTGAAAACGACAACGTTTGCGCTCTGTTTGTTGGCCCCGTGCCTCGCGTTCCCGGCCTGTGAGGACGGTTCCGAACGGTTCGACGACGACGGATCCGATTCGGACAGCGATTCGGATTCGGACAGCGATTCCGACACCGACGTGGATTCGGACAGCGATTCCGACGGCGACGTCGACACGGAGAACAACTACTGCGATTGCCCGCAAGTCGGCGGCGCGTCGGCGGGAGATCTCGCCAAGTCGGCCAACTTCTGCGACAACGAGACGACGGTCTCGACGTCGCTGTACAGCACGAGCCCGTCGCCCCAGTCCGGCCGGGACAGCATCGAGAGCATGGGCACGAACGACTGCCTCGTGAAGAAGCACGGGTGCGAGATGTTCGCGCTCAGCACGGGACCCGTCGGCCAGGAGGATCCGAACTCCGCGACCGGCACCGAGTTCGGCAGCGACGGCATGGCGTACGTCGAGAACGACCCGCTGCCGCCGTACCAGGGTTACGATCCGACGTCGAGCTCGGCGTACGCGAGCTGCGACGTGAACCAGCTGCGCCTCTCGCTCCACGCCCCGGACAACGCCGAGGGGTTCTCGTTCGACTTCCTGTTCGCGTCGGCCGAGTACCCCGAGTGGGTCGACATGGGGTACAACGACGCGTTCTACGCCATCATGGAGTACGAAGGCCTGAACGGCGGCCAGCCGACGAACATCTCGTTCGACGACAACGAGAACGAGGTCGAGGTCGACGTGAACTTTTTCGAGAACCCGACGCACCCGTGCAACGAGGCCGGCTCCGGCTGGGAGCCGGGGGCGGACTCCGGCTCCACGGGCTGGCTGCGGACGAGCTGGCCGGTCGCGGGCGGCGCGTCGTTCGACCTGACGTTCTCGATTCACGACGAAGGGGACTGTGTCTGGGATTCGATCGTTTTCATCGACAACTTCCAGTGGCTCGGCGATCCGGTCGAGGGTGGCACGACGCCCATCGAGTGACCCGCAACCCGCCTTTGACCCCTCGTCCCGCCCGAGGTGAGAGATGCACAGCGCCGAGCTCGAGCGACTCGATTTCCGCCGCGTCGCAAAGCGTACGAACGCCGCGGTCGCGGTCGTCTGGATCGCGCTGTGGCTCTCCATCGCCGCCGCGACCAGGGCGACGACGGGCGAGTGGTACGGGCTGGCCTGGGGGTTCATCCTCGGCGGCGCGATGTCCACGATCGGCACGTGGCTTCTCTACGTGCGGCCCGTGCAGCGGAGACGGATCGCGGCGACGCTCACCTGGGACGGCGCGGCGATTACCATCGTCGACGGCTCGGGCGCGGCGGTCGCGCGGATCGCGCTCGACGCGCCGCACCGCACGGTGCTCATCCGCTCCAAAGGCGAGGGGCGCGCGCTCCTGCGCATCGAGCAGCTCAAGGAGGCCGAAACGCCGAGCCCCGCGGGCCCGGGCCGGCTCGATCTCTTCGGGCCGCTGCCGCCCGTGCTGCCGATGCGGGTGGCCGGCGAGGCGCATTCGCTTCGCGCGCTCGAACGCAGCGTCCGGCAGAGGGGCGCCGACGCCGGGAAGGCGTACCGGTTCGGGGCTCCCGAGGCCGCGGCGAGCGAGCAGATGACCGCGCTCATGGCGTTCATCGAGGCGCACAAGGCGCATCGCAACGACCAGATCGTCGTCCGGATCGAGGGCGGCGTGCTCCGCCTGAGCGCGGACAAGGTCGCGCTCGAGATAGGCGGCGAGGCCCTGACGTTCGACGCGGCCGACGAGCCCGCCTTGCGCTTGGCCGTCGAGACCGTGGCGCGCGCCGTCCCGCTGCACGACGAATCGATCGAGTCGCTCGTCGTGATCCACGCGCTGCGGCGCGTCCTCCTGCGGAGGCTCCCGGAGCACCCGCTGCTCGAGATTCTCCGCCGCTGACGGGAGCGTGCGCGGCCGCACGGCGCCTGGTCCGCGTCGATTTTCGGCAACCTTTTTTCGAAACGGCCGATACGGTTGCATGACGCGCAACACAAAAGGAGCATGGGTGCTGCCGCTCGTCGTCCTGAGCGGCTGCGTGGACCTCGGGCTGCTCGACGAGCTCGTCCCCTTCGATGGCGGGGAGGACGGGGAGGGCTCGGACATCGATGCCGATGTCGATTCCGACGCGGACGGCGACTCGGACACCGGGGGGCCGCCCGCCACGGACGCGGACGACACCGAGGCGCCGGCGCTCGTCCCGATCCCCTGCGGGGCCGCGGAGGAGGAGAAGGCGGGGTTCTGCGTCGTCGCGGGCAACGGGACCGCGGCGATTCGCTTCGCCACCGACGAGCCGGCGTCCGCGGCGGCGTCGGCGGACGGCGCGCGCGCTGAGGTCGTGAGCGGCCCCTGGGCGACGGAACACCTCGTCGTCGCCGCCGGGCTTCCGGCGGACGTGGAGGTCGCGCTCGCCGTCGTGATCGAGGACGTCAACGGCAACTCTGCGCCGCTCGAGGTTCCGGTGGTCGCGCTCGACGGCCCGACGGTGGCGATCACGGAGGTGCTCGCCGATCCCTCGGGCGCCGAGCCGGATCAGGAGCTCGTCGAGATCGCCAACACGGGAGCCGCGGAGGTCGACCTCGCGGGCTGGATGATCGACGACAACGGCGACGCGAACGGAGACGTGCTCCCGGACGGCTGCGTGCTCGCGCCCGGCCAGGTCGCGATCCTCGTGGCCCCGGACTACGATCCGGAGTCGGCCGAGGATCCCGCGCCCGCCGCCGGCGCGATCATCGTCCGTCTCGAGGGCTCGATCGGGACGAGCGGGCTCAAGAACGACGCGGCCGAGAGCGTGGAGCTGTACGACGCGGGCGGCGCGATCGTGAGCGCCTACGACGGTCGGCTCGGGAAACCTGCCGAGGGCCGCTCGGCGACCCGCGTCCGCGCCGAGGTGCCGGACGGCTGCCCGCTCGCGTTCGGCGACGCGCCGGTCAACCCGCCGACCCCCGGCGAGGCCCCGTTCGTGCCCTGAACGCGGCGCGTCCCGGGAGCGCGGCCTGGACAGGTCGTCCGGATTGACTGCATAACTCGCTTCGGGATGGCGCTGTTCGGTGAGATCATGCTGTGCGTCGCCGCAGTGCTCTCCGCGGCGGGGGGGGCGCTGTGCCTCGGGACGGGCGGGGCGGGGCGTCGGTTCGTCGCCGGGAGATCCGCCCTGTACGCCGCGGCCGCGGCCGGTGCGGTCGCGCTCATCGCCCTCGTCTTCCTCCTCTTGGTCCGGGACTACCGCGTCGCCTATGTCCGCGACTACGCCGACGAGACGATGTCGCTCGGGTACCTGATCGCGGCGCTGTGGGGCGGTCAGCAGGGCTCCCTCGCGCTGTGGGCGGTGCTGCAGACCTGGTTCACCGCGGCCGCGGCGGCCACGATCGACGGGCGCAGGCAACGCGGCGGCGCCCTGGCCCTCGCGCTGCTCGCGGCGCTCGGGGCGTTCTTCCTCCTGCTCGTGCTGTTCGAGTCCGACCCGTTCTCGTCCCTCGGCACGGCGTCCGCGAACGGGATCGGGCTGAACCCGTTGCTCAGGAACGCGTTCATGGTGTTCCACCCGCCGACGCTCTTCCTCGGCTTCGTCGGGTTCTCCGTGCCGTTCGCCCACGCGGCGGCGGCGCTCGTCGAGGGGGACGGCGAGGGCTGGATCGCCGGGCAGCGCCCGTGGATCCTGTTCGCCTGGATCTTCCTCACGATCGGCAACGCGCTCGGGATGGTCTGGGCGTACGAGGAGCTCGGCTGGGGCGGCTACTGGGGCTGGGATCCGGTCGAGAACGCCTCGCTCATGCCGTGGCTCACCGGCACCGCGCTCGTGCACTCGGCGCTCGCAGAGGAGAGGCTCGGCGCGCTCCGCCGCTGGAACGTCGTGCTCGTCGCGCTCACCTTCGTCCTCATCGTCTTCGGCACGTTCCTCACGCGCTCCGGGGTCATCGAGTCGGTGCACGCGTTCGCCGGAGCCACGGTCGGCCCATACCTGCTCGGCCTCATCGCGGTGATCGGCGTCGGCGTGCTGGCGCTCGTCGTCGCGCGGTTCGGGGCGCTGCGGCGGAGGGGAGCTCCAAAGCGATCCCCGCTGCGGCTCGCGCTCCTGCACGCGAACAACTGGCTGTTCCTCGCCGCGACGGCGTTCGTCGCGATCACGACGACGATGCCCCTGCTGAGCGCGGCGCTCGCGGGCGACAAGGTGACGCTGACGGCGGAGTTCTACAACACGTGGATGGTGCCGATCGGCCTGGCGGTGCTCGGCCTGCTCGGCGCGTGCGCGGCGATCGGCTGGGCCGTCGACGAGCGGGGACAGAAGGCGCTGCGGCGCCTCGGGCCGGCCGTGGGGCTCGGGGCGGCGGCCGCGGTGATGGGGGGCGCGGCGCTCGGAGTTCGTCCGGCGCTCGGGCCGATCATGCGGTTCGCTCCAGCGATCTCCGTCGGGCTCCTCGTGTTCGCGGGCGCGGTGCTCGCGGCGGCGATGCGGCGGACGATCCTCGGCGCGCGGAAGGAGGGGCGCTCCGCGGCCCGCGGGCGGCGGAGGCTCGGCGCGCAGGTCGTGCACGTCGCCGTGGCGCTCCTGTTCGTCGGCTTCCTCGGCGCCGCGTTCTCCGACGAGAACCAGGGGCTGCTGCGCCCCGGCGAGGGGATCGCCGTGGCGGGGTATCGGCTCGACTTCATGGGGCTGCGCGACGACCGGGACGTGTCGCGCGAGGCCGTGATCGCCGACCTCGACGCGCGAGGGCCGGGCGGCGCGATCGGCGTCATGTCCCCGGCGCGGCACACGTACCACTCGCACCCGGGGCAGCCGACGAGCGAGGTCGCCGTCGAGCGCGGCCTCGGCGAGGATCTGTTCGTCATCCTCGGCGAGACCGACGAGGAGAGCGGCGCCGCGGTGATCCGGGTCGTCGTCAACCCGCTCGTCGCCTGGGTGTGGATAGGCTCCGCGCTCCTCGTGCTCGGCGGCGTCATCGCGCTCGTGCGGCCGGGGGCGCTCACGGAGCTCGTCGAGCTGCGCCCGGATCTGCGCGCGCGCCTCGCCGCGCCGTTCCTGCTGATTGCCCTCGGCACCTTCGCCGTCGCGGGTGCGGGCGCGATCTGGGACGCGGCGACGGCGGTCGCGGTGTTGGGGGGGCTCTCTCTCGCGGCGGCCCTCTTCCACGTCGCGGCCACGCTGCGATCGTTCCTCGAGCCGGGAGCCGTGCCGTGACGCGGCTCCTTCGCACCCTCGTCGCCGTCGCCGCCGCGCTCGGCGCGCCGTGGACCGTGCTCGCGGCAGACGCCGGAACGGACGTCGAGGACCCGGAACCCGCGCCGCTCGTCGACACCTCGGATCTCGGGGCGCTCTCGCTGCGCCACGTGCACGTCGTCCTCGAGCGAAAGGGGGACCGGATCGAGGTGTCCGAGCTCCTGACCTTCACGAGCCGCGAGGGCACGCGCTTCTCGGCGCCCTCGGGGGTGCGCGTCGCGCTGCCTCCGGGCGCCGTAGCGCCGCGCACGTCGGACGGCGAGGGCGAGCTGCTCGCCGCCGCGGTGGACGCCGAGGGGTTCGTCGTCGCCGGCCCGATAGGTCCCGGCGGCGATGATCTCTCCGTGACGTTCGAGGTGCCGATCGCGAAAGGCGCCGTGTCGTTCGAGCAGCCCCTCCCGGTCCGCGCGGCGTCGTTCCAGGTGATCTCCACTTGGACGCGCGAGCCGGCCCGGCTGAGCGTCCGGGGCGCGTCCGAGGCCGTGAAGGACGAGCTGAAGAACGGCCTCGTCGCGCTGATCGCGATGGGCCGCGCGACCGAAACCCGAACGCTCGCCGTGAGCCTGACCGGCATCCGGGACGGGGCCGACGCGTGGCCGAGGCGCGTCGCGCTCGCCACGTGCGTCGCCCTGTTCGCCGCGGGTGCGATCGCGTTCGTGCGGCGCCGGAAGAGGCGCGGGGAGGCCCTGTGAGCGCGGGCAGCCTCGCGCCGGTCGCGGTGGACGGCGTCGCCAAGCTCTTCGGCGCGGTGCGGGCGCTCGCCGGCGTCACGCTGCGGCTCGCCGCCGGAGACGTCGCCGCGGTGATGGGCCCGAACGGCGCCGGCAAGTCGACGCTGCTCGCGATCCTCTCGCTCACGGCGCGCCCCACGCGGGGGACCGTGTCGTTCGGCGGCGCGCGCGCGCGGCCCGGCGATGCGGACGCCCGCCGGCGCGTGGGGCTCCTCTCGCACCAGCCGCTCCTGTACGGCGATCTGACCGGCGAGGAGAACCTGCGCCTGTTCGCGTCGCTGTACGGGGTCGACGTCGACGACGCCGTGCGATCCGTCTCGGCGCGGCTCGACCTCGGCCGCTTCGCCGCAGACAGGCCGGTGCGCGTGCTGTCCCGAGGGCAGTTGCAGCGCGTGGCGCTCGCGCGGACGCTCGTGTCTCGCCCGGAGCTCCTGCTCCTCGACGAGCCGGCCGCCGGACTCGATCGCGCGGCGATCGAAGGCATCGCGGCTGCGCTCGCGGCGCACCGGGAGGGGGGCGGCATCGCGGTGGTGGTGACGCACGAGCCCGATCTGGCCGCGGGGGTGGCGACGCGCGCGGTGATGCTGCGCGACGGGCGGATCACCGCGGACGCCGCCTCGCCGGGTGGCGCGGATGCGTGGCGCGCGCTCTACCGCGAGGCGGCGGACGGGGGGGCGCGATGAACGTCCTGCGCGGCACGCTCGCGATCCTCGCCAAGGATCTCCGGATAGAGCTGCGCACCCTCGAGGTGGTGCTCGCGACGGCGCTCTTCGCCCTGCTCACGGTCGTGCTCGCCGCGTTCGCGTTCGGGCTGAACACGGCCGCGGGGAAGGACGCGGCGCCGGGCGTCCTGTGGATCGCGATCGCGTTCGGCGGGATCCTGGCGCTCAACCGCACGTTCCTCAGGGAGCGGGATCTCGGCGTCTTCACCGCGGTGCTCCTCACGCCGCTGCCGCGTTCGGCGCTCTTCCTCGGGAAGACGCTGGGCGTGCTCGCCTTCCTGCTCGCCGTCGAGCTCGTCCTTCTCCCCGTGATCGAGCTCCTCTTCCACGCGCCGCTCCTCGAGAACCTCGGCGCGCTCGCGCCGATCCTGCTCCTCGGCACGCTCGGCTACGCCGCCGCGGGCACGCTGTTCGCGGCGATGACGGTCCGCACGCGCCTCAAGGATCTGCTGCTCGGCGTCGTCCTCTTCCCGCTCGTCGCGCCGGCGCTGATCGCGTCGATCCAGGCGATGGACGCGGTGCTCGCCGGCGACGGGCTCGCGGGCGCCGCCGACCACCTGCGGCTCCTCGGCGTTTTCGACATCGTGTTCGTCACGGGCGGGATCGCGCTCTTCGGCGCCCTGCTGGAGGATTGAGTATGCTAATATACACGGTCGGATCGGGGCGGGCGCGAGGGCACCGCCCGCGTCCGGCACAGGAGGGAATCCGCATGTCGCCCAGGCTCGGTTCCGTTTCTCGCGCGGCTCGTTCCGGGCTCGCGCTCGTCGCATCGTTCGCGCTTCTCCACGCGCCGGAGGCGGTCTCGGCCGATCCGGCGACGTTGCAGGACGTCCGGGATCGCATCGAGCGGCTCGGCCTGCGCTGGACCGCGGGAGAGACCTCGGTGAGCCGGATGCCGCGCGACCTCGCGCGGGCGCGCCTCATGACCGCCGACCAGCTCGCGGGGCGCGCGCCGGACGGCGAGTTCACGCCGTACGACGTGAGCCCGGACGCGCCGGTCGTCGATCCGCTCGCGGCGCGGTTCAGCTGGGCCGACGTCGACGGCGCGGACTGGAGCACGCCGGTCAAGGATCAGGGCGCGTGCGGCTCGTGCGCCGTGTTCGCGGCGATCGGTTGCACCGAGTCGCGGATCAACATTTCTTTCGGCGATCCGGCGTTCGACGTGGATCTTTCCGAGCAGAACCTCGTGTCGTGCGTGGCCGGGAGCTCCTGCTCGATGGGCACGTGGAGCTCCGAGGCGCTCATCACGCCGCTGCAGGATCCGGGCGTCCCGGACGAGACGTGCCACCCGTACACCGCGACCGACGGAAACTGCGCCGAGGCGTGCGCGAACGTCGATGATCGGCGCTTCACCGTCGTCTCGGGATCGTGGCTGCCGTCGATCGACGAGATGTGGGACATCGCGACCGAGGAGGAGATCAAGGCGGCGCTCGTCAGCGGCCCCGTGGTCGCGAGCTTCGTCGTGCCCGCGAGCTTCGATTTCTACACGAGCGGCGTCTACGAGGACTCGCCCACGCCCGCCGAGATCATCAGCTCGTGGCACTCGGTGCTCATCGTCGGTTGGGACGACCACGCGGAAGACGACGACGAGCCGAGCTGGATCGTCAAGAACAGCTGGGGCACCGGCTGGGGCATGGACGGCTTCTTCGAGATCCAAAGGGACAGCGCGACCCGCTTCGGCACGCAGGCCACCGCGCTCGAGGTGGACGCGTCGGCGATGGGCGACAAGATCTGCCTCGTCGACGGCTCGCACATCACAGTGCAGCTCGAGGAGGGGAGCGGCGCGACCGCGGATCGCGAGGTCGAGCTCGTCGTCTGCGAGGGCACGGGCCCCGTGCAGTTCGGGGTCGCGACGGCGCTCGGCCGGCCCTGGCTCACTTTCGATCCCGCGACCGGAACGGTGGGCTCCGGCGCGTCGACGTTCGTGACGCTGACCTTCTCCGAGGCCGCGTTCGACGATCCGGAGCACAGCTGGCAGGATGAGTACGTCCATGTCGTCGGGCCGCACGGGCAGGATCACTCCTTCGAGGTGACGCTCGACATCGAGCCCCCGGCCGCGGACACCGACTCGGACACGGACTCGGACACAGACTCGGACGCCGACGCGGACACGGACACGGACACCGACGCGGACGCGGACGCGACCGGCGACGACTCGGGCGAGGGCGGCTGCGGCTGCGGCGCGGTCGGGGCGCGCTTCTCCAGCGGCGCGATTGGAATCCTCTCGAGCGTTTTTTGAGCAGCTCATCGCCTTTTCGACACGAAGGGTGCTGACGCGGAGTTCGAGCATCCGCCCGGGTGGCATGGTATAAATGCCCCGGAGGCTCTCATGGCGATCCTTCGCGTATACGCAGACACATCCGTTTTCGGAGGCGTCTTCGACGACGAGTTCAGCGGGCCGACCTCCGTGTTCTGGGATCAGGTGCGGGAAGGGCGATTCACTCTCGTCTCCTCGGCGGTCGTACGCCGGGAGATGGAAGACGCGCCGTTGAAGGTGCGTCAGGTGTTCGACGACTTGATGCCTTATGCGGAGATCGCTGAGGTGACGGATGCTGCGCTGTCGCTGCGGTCCGCCTATTTGAACGAGGGGATTGTCGGGCCGAGCTTCTCCGACGACGCACTGCACGTCGCGCTGGCTACGGTGGCTGGGTGCTCTCTTGTCGTGAGCTGGAACTTCAAGCACATCGTCCACTCGCGGAAGATACCGCTCTACAACGCGATCAACGTTTTGCGCGGATACGCGCCGCTGGCGATCCACTCGCCTTCCGAGGTCATCGACTATGAAGAGTAAGGAGTTCGATTGCGTGGAGATGAAACGTCGCGGCGCGGAGCGCGTGGTCGCCGAGACCGCGGGCATGACGCCGGAACAGGAGCTCGAGTACTGGCGGCTTGCGACCGAGGCGCTCGAGCGCGAGCAGCGCGAGATCCGCGCGCGGGGCGCTTCGCGACGGCCATCGACGCAGCCCGCCTGATGGAGAAGATCACCGTTCCCGCGATTCTGCGACGTTCGTGAGCAGCTCCCGGAACCGCGGCCCCAAGACAGGCCAGGAAAATCGCTCCATCTCCAACCACAGGTCGGCGTTGGCGGCGCGCACGGCTCCCGGGTCGCGCATCAACTTGCGGAGCGTCCGCTTGAGGTGCCCGCGGTTGTCGTAGAGGCGTCCCTCGCCCTTGTCGCCGAGGAGCTCCGGGTACGAGAGGCGGCGGGGGAGGAGCGGCGCGCAGCCCGCGCGGATCGCCTCGACGACCGAGAGGCCGAACGTCTCCTGGTAGGCGGTGGAGACCACGACGTCCGATGCCGCGAGCGCCGCGGCGTAGGCGTCCCCCTCGAGACGGCCCCACTCGACGATCCTTTCGCCGAGCGCGCCGCGCGCCTTCGCCATGGCGGGTGGAAGATCCGCCGACGGATCACCCAGCGCCGCGAGCTCGAACTGGAGGCCCTCGCCGGCGAGGTCGACGAGCGCCGCGAACAGGTCGTCCGGGTTCTTGTCGTGGTCGAAGCGGTGCGGCCAGACGATTCGCAGAGGTCTGCCGCGGCGGTCTTCGCGTCCAGCTCTCGCCGCGTCGAGCTTTTCGGTCTCGATGCCTGGCGGCAGCACGTCGGACTTCTCCTCGAGCGCCTCGATCGCCGCCGCGGCGTCGACGCTATCCTCCCGCGCCGCGTACTCGAGCGCCGCCTCGAAGAACGCCGCGCGCTGGTGGTGCGAGCTGAAGACGCAGCGCGACGCCGCGAAGCACGAGAGCAGGTTGATGCCGCCGAACTCCGGATCGCCCTTCGCGCGGCCGCGCCGCCGCGGGTACGTGAGCTGGTTCTCGTGGAAGTAAAGGACGACGGGTGTGCGCGCCGCGATCCTGCTCGTCGCCGCGAGCCCCGGCAGGTTCACGTAGTCGGTCGCGAGGAGGACGTCCGGCGCGGGATCGAGCGCGTCGAGCTCCTCGGCGAGGCGGATCGCGGCGAGCCGCATGCGCCACTGCCACGATCGCGCGGGGAGTCCGACGACGTCGCACGCAAGCCCGATCCGGCGCGCGATCCCGTCCGCGAACGCGGCGTGGCTCCCGCCCAGCCACGGCTCCACCACGGCGACGCGCGGCGGCCTAGGCGGCACGGCTCACTCTTTGCGCCGCGGCGCGTACTGGCCGCGGGTGCAGCCGAGCGAGGCCGCGACGGCGCGCTCGAGCCTTCCGCCGAGGTCGCGCGCGCGGGTCAGCGCGGCGCGCAGCTCGTCGAACGGCGAGCCGAGATCGCAACGCACCGCGACGGAGATGCCGGGGTTCGCCTCGACGGCGGTCACCGACGACTCGAGCAGCGCGCGCGATAGGTCGGACGTCGGCGCCGCGGCGGTCACGAGGACGGCCAGGCCGGAGAGGTTGACGAACAGGAGCCACGCGTCGGGATCGGTCGGGGCCCGCATCGAGCGGCCGAGCAGCGTGATGCAGCCGTTCCAGACGGCGAGGACGCGGGATCCGTCGAACGCCTCGGCTCCCGCGAGGCCGAGCCGGAGCCGCTCGACGATCGCCACGGCGAGGGCGGCCTCGGAGGCGCCCTTGGAGCCCTCGGGCGGCGGCTGCGCTGCGACAGGACCCATGCCCAGCGCGCCGAGCGCGATCTCCGCTGCGAGCAGGGCGCGCTTGCCGTCCGCGCAGTCCGGCGCCGTTGGGTAGAGCGCAAGCATCTCGGCCGCGGCCTCCGCCGCGAGCGGGCGGGCGGCGCCCCTCGAGAGCGCCTTCACCGCCTCGGCCGCCGCCGCTCGATCCGGGCGCTCGGCGATGTGGCTCAAGGCGATCACGGCGCGGTCCGAAGGGTCGGTGCCGCCCTTCGCCTCCGCCGCGAGCCGGGCCGCCGCGTAGTCGCCGCGACCCAGGAGCTCCTTCGGATCGGGCGCGGAGCCCTGGTCCTGGGCGGCGCCGCACGCGAGGCACGCCGCCGCGGCCGCGAGGCAGGCGAACGACCGTGCGAGCCGGCCCGTCATGCGCGCCGCACCTCGTCGAGCCGCGCGATCGCCTCGGCGATCTTCGCGAGCCGGGCGAGCGCCTCCTCCTTGCGCTCGCGCTCCTTCGCGACGACCCCGGCAGGCGCCTTGGCCGTGAACCGCTCGTTCGATAGCTTCTTGTCGGCGATCTCGATGTCCTTCGCGGCGCGCTCCTTCTCCTTGGCGAGCCGCGCCGCCTCCGCGTCGAGGTCGATGAGCCCCTTGAGCGGGACGAGCAGCTCCGCGCCGCGGATCACGCCCGTGGCCGAACCGGGCGGCCTCCGCGCGTCGGCGCCGATGATCGCCGCGCTCTCCACGCGAGCGAGCGCCGCGAGCAGGGCGCCGCTGCCGGAGATCAGCGCCGCGAGCTCCGCGTCGTCCGTCCGCACGATCATGGAGATCCCGCGCGACGGCGCCAAGGCGAACTCGGAGCGGATCGCCCGCACCGCGTTGATCACCTCCTGGAGCCGCGCCGCAGTCGCACACGCCGCGGGGTCGAGGAGCCCGTCGGCCGCTGTCGGGAACCTCGCTGTCATGATCGAGTCCGGGGCTCCCGGCGGGTGGGGCAGCTCCTGCCACAGCGTCTCGGTCACGAACGGCATGATCGGGTGGAGCAATCGGAGCGACACGTCGAGCGCGTGGCGCAGCACCTGCCGCCCCTTCTCCCGGGCGGCGTCGTCGCCGCCGGACAGGACCGGCTTCTGCAGCTCGATGTACCAGCTGCACAGCTCGTCCCAGAAGAAGTGGTAGAGCGCCTGGGTCGCCTCGCCGACGCGGAACTCCTCGAGCCCCCGCCCGACCTCCTCCGCCACCTCGGCGAGCCGCGAGAGGATCCAGCGGTCCGCGAGCGTCGCCGGCTCCGGCACCCCGTCGACGGGGGTCATCCCCTCGAAGTGGGGCATCGCGAACCCGAGCGTCGCCTGCCAGATCTTGTTGCAGAACTTCCTGTACCCCTCGACGCGATCCACGGAGAAGCGGATGTCCTGGTCCTGCCCGGTGTACGCCGCGAGCGTGAACCGGAGCGCGTCCGTGCCGCACTCCGAGAAGCCGCCCGGAAAGCGCTCCTTCTGGTACCGGATCGCGCTCTCGATCTCCGCCTGCGGCAGCGTCAACGTGCGCGTCTTTTCGATCATCGCGTCGAGAGTGATGCCGTCCATCACGTCGATAGGGTCGATGACGTTGCCGCGCGACTTGGACATCTTGTTGCCGTCCTGATCGCGGACCATGGGGTGGAGCAGCACCTTGCGGAACGGCACGTCCCCCATGAGCGCGAGCCCCATCATCATCATGCGCGACACCCAGAACGTGATGATGTCGTAGCCGGTCTCGAGCACCGACGTCGGGTAGAACGTCTCGAGCGCGCGGGTCTCCTCGGGCCAGCCGAGCGTGGAGAACGGCCAGAGCGCGGAGGAGAACCACGTGTCGAGCACGTCCTCGTCCTGGCGGATGGCGGTCGCGCCGCACGCACCGCACGCGGCAGGATCCTGTCGCGACACCGTCACCGCGCCGCATTCGCAGTACCAGGCGGGGATGCGGTGGCCCCACCAGAGTTGGCGCGAGATGCACCACGGGAGCTTCGCCTCGAGCCAGTCGTAGTACCTGTGCTCCTGGTGCTTCGGGACGAACTCCGTGCGGCCCGCGCGCGCCGCCTCGATCGCCCGCGTCGCCATCTCCCGCGTGTCGACGAACCACTGGAGCGAGAGCTTCGGCTCCACGACGGTGCGGCACCTTTGGCACCGGCCCGGCGCGTACTCGTGATCGGCCCGGCCGCGGTGGAGCCCCTTGTCGACCAGCGCGGCCTTCACCCTCTCGCGCGCCACGAAGCGGTCGAGCCCCGCGAACGGCGCGCCGTTCTCGTTCAGGACGCCCGCGTCGTCGAAGATCTCGATGGACGCGAGGCCGTTGCGCGAGCCGCACAGGAAGTCGTTCGGGTCGTGCGCCGGCGTCACCTTGACCGCGCCCGTGCCCTTCTCCGGATCCGCGAGGATCGGATCACCGACGATCGGGAACGTGCGATCCTGAAACGGGTGCCGGACGTGCCTCCCTATCAGGCCGCGGTAGCGCGGGTCGTCCGGGTGGACCGCGACCGCCGTGTCGCCGAGCATCGTCTCGGGGCGCGTCGTCGCGACGACGATCTCGCCGTCGCCGTCCGCGAGCGGGTACGCGAACGACCACATCTCGCCGGGTTCGGGCTTGTCGCGATCGACCTCGACGTCCGAGAGCGCCGTGCGGCACGACACGCACCAGTTGATGAGCCGGTTGTCGCGCGAGATGCGACCCTCCTCGTAGAGCCGCACGAACGCCTCGCGGACCGCGCGGGACATCACCTCGTCCATCGTGAACCGCTCGCGCGCCCAGTCGACCGACGCCCCGAGCCGCTTGTGCTGCTCGGTGATCCGGTTCCCGTACTGCGCCTTCCACTGCCAGACGCGCTCGACGAAGCGCTCGCGGCCGATGTCGTGGCGCGAGATCCCCTCCTTCCGCAGCTGCCGCTCGACGACCATCTGCGTCGCGATCCCGGCGTGATCCGAGCCGGGGAGCCAGAGCGTGTTGCGGCCCTGCATGCGGCGCCAGCGGATCAGCATGTCCTGGATCGTCGCGGTGAGCGCGTGGCCCATGTGCAGCGCGCCCGTGACGTTGGGCGGCGGGATGACGATGCAGTACGGCGGCCTGTCGGAGGTGTCCGCCGCGGCGAAGAAGCCGCCGCGCTCCCAGAACTCGTAGATCGGCTTCTCGATCGCCGACGGGTCGTACGCCTTGGGCAAGGGACCATGGAGCGGCTTGGGCATCGCAACCTCCTCGAAGCGTGGAATCTACGGCACCGGGTGAGCCGCGACAAGGGGAGTCGGCGCCTCTGTTATTTTTCGCGATGAGCTTTTCTGGCGGTCAGTCTCCGCCGCCTCTCGGGCTCTTCCAGGAAGTTGTCGCGAGTCGAGACCTTGCGGCCGCTCCTCTTCTCCAGATCGCGGCGGGCGTTTCCCGCGACCGTGCCGCCTTCCCGCGCGACCCGCTTGTTCGGCAAGAACCCCTGCGCGTCCTTCTTCCGGGCGATTTCCGTGGTTGACGCCTCGCCGAGCATCGTGAAGATGAGCTCGAGATCGGTCATGTGGTCGCGGAGATTGTCGCCCGGGTTCGCCAGCGACTTGTGCTCGCGGTATTCCGACGGCGTCATCCCGAAGGTGGCCCTGCTGATCTCGGCCGTGAGGATGGCGTACTCGACCTGCTCCTTGACGCCGCGTTTCTTCCATTCATCGGTCAGCTCGTCGCGCACGGCGATGCCGCGCATCCGTTTTTCTATCCAGGCGTCGGAGTAGCCCTTCTGGCGGTAGATCTCGCGCATTCTCTGCGAAGCGATTTCCGGGTTCTCGATCTCCTGGAGCCGCTCGTGGCCCACCTTGGCCAACCACAACTTGAACGGCTCGGCCTTTGGCGACGGAACCGACTGGATGAGGCGCAGGAGCTGCTCCGCGTCCGCGGCGCCGGTCATACGCTGTTTGCCGTCCGCGGCCGTCATCTTGAAAGCGTGACAATTCGTCACGGTTTCATTTCCCTCTTTCTTAAGGCGTTCCTTGAGCTTTCTCCAATAGGCGGCCGGATCGATGCTCTCCGAGAGGATCCCGACGACATCGACGATGGCGAAGTACCACTTCCCATCCTCTTCGTTCCAGACTCGACGGACCTTCTTCTCCTCGAACAGAACCAGGTCGGCCATGCGACGCTCCCTTTTGAAACGAATCGACAGTACCTCCGCTCAGTCCGGGTGTCGACATCCGGATCCGAGCCTCTTTGACGCGGCCCACGCGTTCGGCTAACGTGCAACGCCATGAGCGAGAACGTCTACGACACCCTCAAGCGGCGCGGCTTCGTGAAGCAGTGCACGGACGAGGGCGCCGTGCGCGCGCGCTTCGAGGAAGGCCCCGTCACCGCGTACATCGGGTTCGATCCCACGGCGCGCAGCCTGCACGTCGGCAGCCTCGTGCCCATCATGGGGCTCGTGCACCTCGAACGCGCCGGCCACGCGCCGATCGCGCTCGTCGGCGGCGGGACCGGCCTCATCGGGGATCCGTCCGGCAAGACCGAGCAGCGGCAGCTCCTGACGCGCGACGATCTCCGCGCGAACTTCGACGCGGTGAAGAAGCAGCTCGGGCGGTTCCTCGACTTCGGCGGCCGGGCGCGGGCGGTCGACAACGCGGAGTGGCTCGAGCCGCTCAACTACGTGACGTTCCTGCGCGACATCGGCCGCCACTTCTCGGTGAACAAGATGCTGTCGTACGAGGCGTACCGCCTGCGCATGGAGAAGGGCCTGAGCTTCCTCGAGTTCAACTACCAGATCTGCCAGGCGTACGACTTCCTCGTGCTTTACCAGCGGTACGGGTGCGCGCTGCAGATGGGCGGGGACGACCAGTGGGGCAACATCGTCGCGGGCACGGATCTCGTGCGGCGCGTCGCGGGGGCCGAGGCGCACGGCCTGACGTTCCCGCTGCTCGCGACGGCGAGCGGCGAGAAGATGGGCAAGACGGCCCGCGGCGCGGTTTGGCTCGATGCCGAGCTGACGACGCCTTACGAGTATTTTCAATACTGGATAAACGTAGACGATCGTGATGTCGCGCGATTCCTGCGGTTGTTCACCTTGCTCGAGGAGGGCGAGATCGCGCGCTTTTCGGCGCTCGAGGGCGCCGAGATCCGCGAGGCGAAGGCGGCGCTCGCCTTCGAGGCCACGCGCATCTGCCACGGTGAGCCGGCGGCCGTCGAGGCGCGGCAGGGGGCGCTGGCGGCGTTCTCCGGGGGCGGCGCCGTCGACGCCATGCCGACGACGGAGCTCGCGCGATCGCGCCTCGCGTCGGGCGAGGGCGTCCGCGCGGTGGACCTCTTCGTGGAAGTCGGATTGTGCGCCTCCAAGGGGGAGGCGACGAAGCTGTTCAAGAGCGGTGCGGGTTGGGCGGGTGAGCGCGCGCTCACCGACCACATGTCGGGCATTTCCGCAGAAGACTTCACGGACGGTCAGCTCGTCCTGCGCGCCGGCAAGAAGAGGCGCCACCGGATCACCCTCGGTGATTGACGCCCGGAATCGTAGATAACCTCTCGAATAGACGCGCGAATCGGAATTGGCACAATTTTTTTAAACGCGCGCCAATTATTTGTTGACTTTGAGGGGGGTGGCCTCTATACATACCGCTCGCTTCGCGGGCAAGCGCGTCGAGTGGTGCACCTTGTCTTCGAAAAGCGGGCTTTCGGGGAACCGGCCTCGGGAGCGGTTGTTTGAAATGTGCGGCCTGTCGTTTCGGCGCGATTAGGCTGGCGTAGCTCAATTGGCAGAGCACCTGATTTGTAATCAGGCGGTTGCGGGTTCAAGTCCCATCGCCAGCTCGAGCGCCGTCGGCTCTGTAGAGCTATCATGGCGGGATTCCCGAGCGGCCAAAGGGAGCAGACTGTAAATCTGCCGGGCTACGCCCTACGAAGGTTCGAATCCTCCTCCCGCCACCCGAGGGAGCCGGCGCTGCACCGCGAGGTGCCTTCCGGCTGCGCGTGGCGACGGGCGACGCTTGGGCGGGAATAGCTCAATTGGTAGAGCATCAGCCTTCCAAGCTGAGGGTCGCGGGTTCGATCCCCGTTTCCCGCTCTGCTCCCGGCGGCGGTGTTCCGAGGGAAGCGGAGGTTGAGAGAGAGCGAGTCCAGGCCCACGTAGCTCAGAAGGTAGAGCACCTCCTTGGTAAGGAGGAGGTCACCGGTTCGAATCCGGTCGTGGGCTCTTGAAGACATGGGCCTCGGTGAGTGGGCCACACAAGGAGCTTTGTCATGGCGAAGGAGAAATTCGTAAGGAACAAGCCGCACGTGAACGTGGGGACGATCGGGCACATCGACCACGGGAAGACGACGCTGAC
>JALNZK010000065.1 GCA_023229365.1 Pseudomonadota bacterium
CACCTTGCGGCCGAGCTTCGTGCCCCACAGCGCCATCTCGATGTACTCGTCGTCCTTGTAGCCGTTGCAGATCGTCGGCGCGTCCAGGTTCTCGTTCGAGGCGAGGACGATGAGCAGCTCGGCCTTCGTGCCGGCCTCGAGCCCGAAGTTGTACGGCCGGCCGAACTCGACGATGTCCTCGACGACCTGGCGGGCCTGGTTCACCTTGACCGGGTAGACGCCGACGTACTTGCCGCCGTAGTTGTAGTCCACGATCGCCTTCTGGAACGCGGTCTGGATCTCCTCGATCCGCTTCTGCAGGATGTCCGTGAAGCGGATGAGCACGGGCGGATCGAGCCCGCGGATGCCGAGCCCGTCCACGAACTCCTTGATGTCGAGGAAGCGCTGCTTGTTCTTCTCCGGAAGGACTATCATGTTGCCCTTCTCGTTGATGTCGAAGAACCCCCGCCCCCACTCCGGGATGTTGTACAGCTCGCGGGCTTCCTCCAGGGACCACTTGGACAGCGAGGTCTGGTCCTTCAGCTTGATCTTCTGGCGCATGCTCTCGCCTTTCCACGGGCCGCGAACGCCCGCCGCTCCCCGAGGAGCCCGGAGTCTTTGGGGCGATGTTCGTGGAAAGCGCGCGGCAATGCAAGCGATCAGGCGGCGAAGATCGCGGGCGAACGGACGCGCGCGCCGCGCTAGGAGCCTCGCTTCCGCTTCTTCGGCGGCTTCACGATGTGGGTCTTCAGCGGCTTCCCCAGGGCCGAACGCGCTTCCAGGTAGCCCTCCAGGCGATCGACGAGCGCCTTCGAGACGGGATCGGAATCGGAGTACACGTCGTCCGCCTGCGCGGGATCCTCCTCCAGATCGTACACCTCGATGTGCCGGGACTCGTCGTCGTAGACGAGCTCGCCGGACTCCGTGACGAGCGCCGTCCGGATCCCCTTGGGGCGGAGCATCTCGACGGCCACGGCCCCGCCCGTGCGCACCAGGAACGGAGCGAGGAGACGCCGCTCGGCCTCGAACGCCGCGTCGCGGGCGTGCCTCGGGCCGTTGCCCAAGATCCACGGGAAGAGGTACGTCAGCGAGACCGGTCCGCTCACGGTGCGCCCTCTCGCCGACGGCGCACGGACGGCCAGCGCCACGTGGGTCGTCTCGGTGTACACGTCGGAATGGGATCTCGACCCGTGCTCCCCGAACGCCTCGCCGTGATCTCCGTGCACGACGACGATCGTGTCGTCCCAGAGCTCCGTGCTCTCGAGATAGGACAGGAGCTCGCCGATCCGCTCGTCCGCGTACCGCACCTCCTGCCTGAAGAGATCGTGATCCCCCTCGCCGGCCATCTCGGGGTAGCGCCTGTAGTACGGCTCGTGCGGGCTCACGAAGAACACCCAGCCGAAGAACGGCCGCCCGTCGGCGCGGGCCTCCGTGAGGGCGCGGCGGGCCTCGCCGACGACGCGCAGGTCCGTGTCGTCCTCGTCCGGCTCCTTCCCCCTCGTCTCCGCGTAGCGCAGGCTCTCGAACCCCTGCTGCAGGCCGAGGATCTTCCCCCCTTCCGTGAAGCGCCCGCGGTAGTTGTGCCCGGCGTAGAACGTCTGATACCCGTCCTCGCGCAGCAGCTCTGCGACGGTGATCGCCCGGTCGCGGAGCCTGCCGTGCCAGTGATCCCAGAGCTCGATCTCGCTGAGGGACAAAGGCGCCATCGTGAAGATGCTCGAAAACACCTGAAGCGTCGTGGGGGCGGGGGAGTAGGCGCGCTCGAAGAGAAAGGAGTCCGGGCGGGCGGCGAAGCGCCGGAGGTTGGGCGTGAGGTCCGAGCGGGGATCCCCGAACGAGGAGTCGCGGTACCGCAGGCACTCGACCGAGATCAGGAGCACGTTCCGCACGCCCGCCGGGAAGCTGTCCCCCGCATCGGGCATGTTGGACAGCTCGGCGAAGAGCTCGACGCCGTTCGGGTACTCGACGTCCGTCCGCTTCCCGCTCCTCTCGGCGATCCCGCGGTCGGCCCGAAGCGCGGCCTCGGATCGGCCGAGCGCGGTGTAGCGCCGGAAGAGAGGCTTCGCCGAGCCGAGCCACGGCGCGACGGCGGCGGGGATCACGGCCAACGACAGCGAGATCGCGACGAAGCGGATCCGCATCGCCCTGCGCTCGGGCAGGCGGGCGAGGCCCGCGGCGTCGAGCCGCACGAGCACCGACGCGAGCCCGGCGTTGAGCGCGAGGAACGCCGCTCGGCACGCGCCCAGGTGGAACGTCTCGTAGGCGTCGGGGCTGATCGTCCGGTTGCAGGCGTGAACCGCCGCGGCCGCAGCGATGAACGCAATCGGCATGCCGATCGAGACAGGGCGCCTCCTCGCGACGCTCCTGAGCGCAGGCGCGGCGATGGGATCGAGGCTCGTCATCCAGGCCGCGAGCGCGAGCGCGAACGCGCCGTAGAGGGCGGCGAAGATCGGGTACCCGCCGGACGCGAAGCCCTCCGGCAGCCCGAAATACGACTGCAGGGATACGGCGGCGCACAACAAGACCGTCGCGGCGCCGCGGAGCCTGCGGAGCCACCTCCGACGGGGGCGCCATGCGAGGATCGCGCTCGCCAGGATGAAGAACAGGATCTGGGCCCAGAAAAGGCGGAACGCCGCGTGAACCCCGAGGGCGACGGCTCCGAGCAGCGCCGTGAACGATGCGTATCGGACGGGTATCTCCGTCGCGCCCGCGATGCCGGTCAGCAGGATGGAGAACGGCACAGCCAGGAGGGGAGCGGTCCAGAGGCGGTCGGCGCTCCGCTCGGCCGGGGTGCTGTTCGGCTCGTTCGGAGCGATATTCATCAGGAATTTGAGTACGCGTCGGCAGTTTCGGATGTCAAACGAAAAGGCGGTTGTCGGGGACTACTCGATCTCCTCGAACGTGCTCGGGTCGGTCGCGCACACGCCGCAGGACTCCTTCCTCGAGGTCATCACGAAGCCGCACACCGGGCAGACCCAGAACTCCCGCTCGTCCTGCTTCCAATAGGCGAGATCCTTTTCCGCCCTCTTGAACAGCTTGGTGTTCCCGGCCTCGACCTCCATCATCACCTTGAACGCGCTCTCGGCGTCGGTCCTGCCCTCGGCCTTCGCCGTCTCTGCGAAACCCTTGTACAAGGTGTCGCTGTCAGCGGACTCGCCGGCGATCGCGGCCTTGATGTTCAAGGCGGTCTTCTTCACCTCGGGCGTCGCGGTGCCCGCGGCCGGCGTGCCGCCCGCAGCGGCGATCAGGTCGGCGAGCTTCTGCGCGTGGATCTCCTCGGCGCGGGCCGCGGCGCGGAACAGCGCGGCGACGTCCTTGTACTTCTCCTTGTCGGCGGCCGCGGCGAACGCCTTGTAGCGGGCGATCGCGTCGGTCTCGCCCGCGTACGCGGCCTCAAGATTCTCGGGCGTCTTCAGCGCGGGAGCCGAAGGCTCGGCCGGCGGCGGAGGTGGGGTCGCCTCGGCGGCCGGTCCGGCGTCGGGCGTGGCCTCGACTTCCGGAGTCGGCTCCGGCGCAGGAGCGGGCGGGGTCGGCTGACCGCCGCCGCAGCCGATCGCGAAAACGAGGACGAGGGCGGACGCGAGTGACAGGCTCTTCATGGGCGATCTCCTTGTATGGGTCATCCGACTCCGATCAGCACTCCCTCATAGAGTCTGTCGGCGGGGCGCGCAAGCCCGGGATGCGAGTTGGCATGGCAAGAAAGTGTGGCACGATTCGTGTATACTGAACGCTCCGAACCCGAGCTTCGGATGGGGGCGCGCCATGGAGAGAAGGTCGTTCATCAGGTCGGGCGTCGCGGCCGGCGTCACGGCCGCAGGTCTCTGCTCGCTGGAGGGCTGCTCCACGAGCGGGCTGTTCGCCGCCGGATCGAGCCGTTTCGTCGAGCCCGACGTCGCCCGTCACCTCGCGGATCTCCGCGGCGGCGCCGCGTCCGTCGAAGCGTTCTCCTTCGGGACGGACGGGAACGACGACCTCGATCTCATCGGCCGACAAGCCGCCGGGGTATTGAGCACCACACAGCGTTTTCGCGACCTGCCCCTGGAGGTGCAGCTGCACCCGGAGATCCAGGCGTACATGCACCGCTCCGCGTCCGACGTCGATGACGTCGTCTGGCGCCACACCTCGCAGATCCGGTCCACCGGGCTCCTGGAAGATCCGGCGCTGGACGCCGCGCTCAGGTCGCGCTCGAACCCCGGGCTGCAGTTCCTCGAGTCGTTCGACGAGCAGGCGGCGAGGACCGGAATGTCCGCACACAAGCGCATGCGCCTCAGGCGCATCGGCATCGAGAGCGTCAACCGCATGCGGCACGCGGGCGCGAAGACCGCGCTGCTCGATGTGCAGGGCAAGGCCGATCGGATGTGGGAGACCGCGGCCGCCCTCGGCTCCGCGGCGGAGGCCGATCGCCGCGCGACCATCCTCCGCGTGGGGGAGCGGGAGTACGACAGGCGCCGAAGGGAGGTCGGCGAGATCGTCGACCACTGGGAGAGGGCGGTGGGATACGCGCCCGAGCTCTACGTCGCCGCCGCACCGCAGGACCCCGCGTCCACCGAGGCGCAGCTGAAGGCCGCCTACGAGCGAGGCGCCGCCGACGCCAAGGCGCAGCAATCGCTGGAGACGATGAAGAACGCACGGTACGAGGCCGGCACGCGGGTGATGAAGACCGGCGGGTGGATCATGGGCGCCTCGGTGATCATCGCCGGGATCGGCGGCATCCTGGCCTTGGTCAACCCCATCGTCACGCTCGTCATGAGCGCGACGATAGGCGGCGTCATGCTCATCACCGGCCTCATCGTGCTGTGCGTCGGCGCCGGGATGCGCCACCGTGCCGCCAATTCACAGGTGTGACGCGCCCGCCACACCTCACACCCCAATCACGCGGCGGATGAAGGCGTCGCCGTGGAGGAGGCCGAGGGAGCCGGACTTCACCTGCTCCTCGTCGTAGCCCTGCACCGAGTCGGCCTTGTCGCCCGGACGCCAGATCGCGACCGGCACCGGATCGTTGGCGTGGGCGCCTGTCTCCACCGGCGTCGGGTGATCGGGCAGCACGGCGACGGCGACCTCGAGCCCGCGCTTCTTGATCCCGTCGAGGATGATCCGCACGAGCCGCTCGTCGAGCATCTCGATGCACTTGATCTTGAGCTGGAGATCGCGCGAGTGGCTCGCCTCGTCGCTCGCCTCCACGTGTACATAGACGAAGTCGTGCCGCTCGAGCGCGTCGAGCGCGGCCAAAGCCTTGCCCTCGTAGTTCGTGTCCGAGAGCCCTGTGGCGCCCTCCACGTCGATCCGCTCGAAGCCGGCGTAGACGCCGATGCCGCGGATGAGATCGACCGCCGAGATCACGGCGCCCGTGATCCCGAACCGCTTCGCGTACGTCTCCATGCGCGGCCTCGTGCCCGGCGACCACACCCACATGGAGTTCGCGGGGTCCTTCCCGGCCTTGCGGCGCCGGACGTTCACCGGGTGATCCGCGAGGATCGCCCTCGCCCGCTTGTGGATCTCGAGAATCCGATCGACCGTGGCGCGCGCCACGTCGTTGCGCGGCACGGGCAGGAGCTCGGCCTCGAGCCCGCCGACGAAGTCGTGGGGCGGCGTGCAGTCGAACTCGGGCGACGCCCAGCCGCCGGGCAGGACGAGCAGGTGGCGGTAGCTCACGCCTTTGTGGAACCGCGCCGGCTTCTCGCCGCGCCCCCCGCCCAGCTCGCGATCGAGATCGCGGACGATCTCGGCCGCCTCCTCGGTGGAGATGTGGCCCGCCGAGTGGTTCTTGATCCTCCCCTCGCCGTCAATCGTGAGGATGTTGCACCGCATCGCGACGTCGTCCGGCGCGAGGTCGACCCCCATGCTCGCGGCCTCGAGCACGCCGCGGCCCTGCAGGCAGGCGCGCGGATCGTAGCCGAGCACCGAGAGGTTGGCCACGTCCGAGCCGTTGGGCAGCCCCTCGGGTACGGTGTTGAACAGGCCGCTCACGCCGTTCCTCGCGATCGCGTCGATGTGCGGCTTCACCGCGACCATGAGCGGCGTCCTGCCGCCGAGCGCGGCGACCGGATGATCCGACATGCCGTCGCCGATGATGACGACCGCCTTCATCGCCGGTACTCCTTCTCGAGGTGCGCCCTGAAGGCGCCGTAGTCGACCTGCATCTCGCCGAACATCTCGGCGCGCGCGTCGAGCCCCTCGAGGCTCGGCGGCACCTCGGGCTCGACGCCCGTGATCGCCCGCACCTCCTCCGGGAACTTCGCCGGGTGCGCGGTCTCGAGCGACGCCGCCGTGAGCGAAGCCGCCGCGGGATCGGCGGCGCACAGGCGCTCGAGGCCGGCCCAGCCGACCGCGCCGTGCGGCTCGAGCAACACGCCGTGCTCCGCGTGGGCGCGGCGGATCGTCTCGCGCGTCTCGGCGTCGTCGATGCTGACCGCGTAGAAGTCGCGCCGCAGCGCGCCCATGTCCGGCGCGGCGAGGAGCCGCCCGGTCTCGTCCATCTTCCCGCCGTACAGCGCCACGAGGCGCGCCAGGTTCGACGGGTGGCCGACGTTCATCGCGTTCGAGATGCAGACGCGGGACGGCTCGATCTTCTCGTAGCGGCCGCTCGCGAGGAACCTCGGCACCTCGTCGTTGGCGTTGGTCGCGACCGCGAACCGCGCGACCGGGAGCCCGCTCCGGAACGCCATCACGCCGCCCAGGAGATCGCCGAAGTTGCCGGACGGCACCGAGAAGACGACCCGCTCGCCGCCCGCGAGATCCACGAGCCTCGACGCCGCGTAGACGTAGTACACGGACTGGGGCAGGAGGCGCCCGATGTTGATGGAGTTGGCCGACGAGAGGTGCAGATCGGCGAGCGCGGGGTCCGCGAAGGCGCGCTTCACGAGCGCCTGGCAGTCGTCGAACTTGCCGTCCACCGCGATCGCGGCGACGTTGCCGCCGAGCGACGTCATCTGCTTGCGCTGCCGGTCCGAGACCTCGGCGCGCGGGAACAGCACGAGGACGCGGATCCCCGGGACGCCGAGGAACGCGTGCGCCACGGCCGAGCCGGTGTCGCCGGAGGTCGCGGTGAGGATCAGCAGCTCCGTGCCGCGATCGCGCACGAGGCGGCCGAGCGCGCGGCCCATGAACCGCGCGGCGAAGTCCTTGAACGACGCGGTGGGCCCGCGATCGAGGCGCAGGACGTGCCGTCGTCCTTCGACCCGCTCGATCGGCACGTCGTAGTCGTAGGCGCTCTCGCAGATCGCGTCGAGCGCGTCCCGCGCGAACACCCCGTCGCAGTAGGGCCACAGCAGCTCCGCCGCGAGCGCCGGGTACGCGAGATCGCGGGCGCGGGCGAAGAGCCGCGCCGGGTAGCGCGGCAGCTCGACGGGAAGGTAGAGCCCCTTGTCGCCCGCCTGGCCGCCGAGGAGCGCCCCGGCGAGATCGGTCCGCGGCGCCTTTCCGTTGGTGCTTTCGAAGAGGATCATGCGTGACTCCGTCTGATGCGGGCGGGGCAAGCCCCGCCCCTACTTGGCAACGATGGCGCTCGACGCGCCGCCGACCGAGAACTCCGGCGGGACCTGCCGCGCGATCTTGCCGCCGATCGAGCCGAGCGCCTGCTCGAGATCCGCGCACACGTCGTCCGGGTGCTCGCCGCCGACGCACAGGCGGATCATGTTCCCGGGGATGCCGGCGATCGCCCGGCCCTCCTCGCCCTGCTGGGAGTGCGTCGAGATCGCGGGGATGGTCGCGACGGACTTGACGCGGCCGAGGTCCGTGGCGCGCCAGATCCGCCGGAACGCGTCGAACATCTCGCGCGCCGCCGCGGGGCCGCCCTTCACCTCGAACGACATGAGGTGACCGTACCGGTTCACGGGCTTCCCGTACGCCGCGTCGTGCTCGGCGTCGACGAGGAACAGGTAGCGGCTCGCGAGCGCGTGCAGCGGGTGGCTCTCGAGGCCGAGGTAGCTCACCTTGTCGATGCGGGGGTGCTTCTCCAGGAACCGCGCCACCTTCATCGTGTTGCGGCTGAACATGTCGACCTTGGAGCGCAGCGTGCGGATGTCGTTCAGGGAGAGGATGGCGTTCATGGGCGACAGGTTCTGCCCGAGATCGCGGTTCGGCAGCGTCTTCAGGTACATCGCGAAGTCGGCCTTCATCTCCGGGCTGCCGAAGCTGCTCACGATGTCCTTGCGCGCGATCACGGCGCCCGCGATGCCGAACCCGGAAGAGGTGAGCGTCTTCGTCACGGACTGGATCACGACGTCCGCCCCGCGTGTCAAAGGCCGCATGAGCGCCGGCGTGCCGACCGTGTTGTCGACGATCACCGGGACCCCGCGGGCGTGGGCGAGCGCGATCACCGCGTCGAGATCGAAGAACGCCTGCCCCGGGTTCGACGGCAGCTCGCCGTAGACGAACCGCGTGTTCTCGTCGATCTTGGACTCCCACTCGCCGAGATCGGCGGAGTTGACGACCCAGCGCAGCTCGATCCCGCGCTCCGCCGCCTTGCGGATGGAGAACTGCTGGAACGTCCCGCCGTAGACCTGGCACGTGGCGACGAAGTTCACCTTCTGTCCCGGGCGGGCCGGATCGACCGTGAGGAACGGATCCGTGGCGCTCTGGATCGCGGCCATGCCCGACGACGTCGCGCAGCACGAGGTCTCGATGTCGGCGCCGTACCCCTCGAGGAGCGCCATGACCTGCTCGAAGTAGTAGAGCGACGGGTTGGCGATCCGCGAGTAGCACCACGTCGGGATCTGGTACGCGAGCGCGGCCTCCATCTCGTCCGAGTCGCGGTACGCCTGCGAGGAGCACATGTAGATAGGCTCGATGATCGCGCCCTGGTTGAAGTCCAGCGACTCCGCCATCGTGTACATCCCGTGCACGGCGATCGTGTCGAACCTGCAGCGCTTCACCTCCTGGACGTCGCGCGCCCTGCGCGCCGCGGCTTCACGGGCCAACGCGACGTAGCGATCCACACCTTTGGACGTCGTCATGGGTCACCTCTCTTCAGCGGTCTCCTCGTTCAGGGGGGCCAGCGAGTAGCCCTCGTCCTCCTTCACGGTGCTGAGGGCGAGGAAGGTTTCGAGCTTCTCGACGCCGCCTATCGCGCCGAGCCTGTGCTTCACGAGATCGCCGAGGTGCTCGATGTCGCGCGCGGCGACGTGCAGGATGTAGTCGTAGCGGCCGGTGACGTGGTGGCACGCCCGGACCTCCGGGACCTCGAGCACGCCGGTCTCGAACATCTCGATGCCGCGCTCCTGGTGCCTGTCGAGGGTGACCATGACGAGCGCCTGGACGTGGTAACCGAGCAGCTTGGGCTCGAGCACGGCGCGGTACCCGCGGATGATCCCCTTCTCCTCGAGCCTCCTCACCCGCTCGAGCATGGACGACGGCGCGAGGTCGTTCAGGCGGGCGAGCTCGACGTTGGTGATGCGGCCCTGTTTCTGGAGCGTGGTGACGATCTTCTTATCGGTCGCGTCCATTTGGCATTTCTCCCATTTCCAGCTTTTTAAGTAGCTGGTTCGACGTGCTCTGTCTATGGATATTCGGGCATCCGGTCGTATCGGAGCATTCTATTCGTCCGCCTCGGCGAGCTCGACGTCGGTGACCAGGATCGCCCCGCGCCCCCCGTCGACCGAGAAGAAGAGCTCGAACGAAGCGAGCGCTGCGACGTCGAGCTCCGGGTTCGCCGCGACGAGATCCGCGAGCGGGATGCGGACGGTCTGCAGCACCTCGCGCACGTCGTCCGCGCCGTAGAGGTGCGGGATCGGCTGCACGTCCGCGACCTCGATCTCCGCCGCGTCGCCGTCGCCGTCCCGGAGCCGCGCCCCGAAGTTCTGCTCCGCGAGGCCGTTGTTCCACGCGTGCGTGCGGGAGACGACGCGGAACGAGAGGTAGGAGCTCGCGGACGCGTCGAGCCCGCCGAGGTCGAACGACGCGGACGCCGTCGCGTCGTAGTCCCAGGTCAGGTAGGCCGCGCCCTTGTGGTGGATGAAGGCGCTCCCGCAGCCCGTCTCGTAGCACCGGCCGTCCTCGGTGAAGCCCGTGAACGCGTTGGGCCCGCCGAGCAGGTTCGTGTCCGGCGTCCCCGCGCCCTCGAACTCGTCGACGAGCGTGCGCTCCTCGGCCGCGTGCGACCATCGCAGGTCGAGCTCCTCGCCGGCCCAGGCGTCGATCGACGTCGGCGTCGGGCCCTCGGCGCGCAGGAACGGATCGAGCGGGCCGCCGACGAGCGTGCCGTTGAACCACGCGCCCAGGGTGGCCTCGAGCATGCCGCGCTGCGCGGCGCCGCCGACGAGCTCGGATCCGGAGCACTCGGTGGAGCCGTCGTCGTAGGTCCACTCGGTGCTGAAGAAGTTGTGGTTCGCGCCGACGAAGAGGACCTGCGACCGCACGACGTGATCGTCCGGATCGAGGCCGCGATCGTAGATGTCCATGCCCCAGAGGGTCGAGACGTCGCCGTCGCACGCGGGCAGCAGCACCGCGTAGTCCGTGCCCACGGGCGTGGTCGCGTGGTAGTCGGTCGGCGCGATCGCGAAGATCGAGGCCACGGTCACGCCGGCGACCGGGGTCGCCTCGAGCGCGAGCGGCACGCTGGACGCCGCGTCGCCGCCGCGGGAGTGGCCGACCAGCCCGACCCGGTTCATGTCGACCGCGCCGACGAACTGCGCGCCGAACGGGTCCGCCGACGCCTCGCTCCAGGACTTCCACCGGCGCAGGTGCTCGATCATGAGCTGCGCGCGCTGCGGGATGTAGTCGTCGCGGCAGTTCAAGGCGTTGCCGCTGATCGTGACCGCGACGTAGCCCTGCGCCGCGAGCGTCTCGACCTGGAAGAGCATCCCCTCGGCGTTCGGCGTCGTCGTGAAACCGCCCCAGGTACAGTCCTGGCCGTTTCGGGTCTGGCAGTAGTCGTCCGTCGTGCTGTTCTGGCGGCAGTTGCCGTGGTTGCCGTGGAGCATGACGACGAGCGGGTACGGGCCGGCGGCCAGATCGACGGGGTGCCTCACGACGCCGTACAGCGTCGTCAGGAACGACACGCCCGGCACGGACTGGCTGTCCAGATCATAGCCGGCCGCAGCTATGGCGTAGGCGTGGATCAGCTCGGTCGCGCCACCCTCGAGATCGCCGACCAGCGTCACGATCCGGTAGTAGTTGTGCGGATCGGCGGTCGACGGATCGGTGAACACCGCAGCGTCGGCGGCGACGGTCCCCACGGCCGAGAACGGGCCGTCCGGATCGGCGGCGCGGTCGATCCGGTAGCCGGTGGCGTCCCCACCCGCGGGCTCCCAGCCGATCGTCACCGAGGTCGTGTCGCCGGCGCCGAGGCTCGCGCTCAGCACGCGCAGCCCCGCGACCGCGAACCCGTCGAGCACCGTGACCTGCGTCGTGCAGGTCGCGGTGAGCCCCGCGTCGTCGGTCGCCGTGTACTCCACCTCGGTCGTGCCGTACGGCACCTCGGCCGGGGAGGCCGTCACGTCGACCTCGGCGTCGCACGCGTCGTTCGCGGACAACGGCGCCGGCGCGGCGATCGCCGGATCCTCCGGCGAGGTGCGCACGGCGATCACGTCGGGCGCGCACTCGATCTCGGGCGGCGTCTCGTCGAGCACGGTCACGGTGGTCGTGCAGCTCTCCGTCGCGTCGCCGTCCGTCGCGGTGAACGTCACCGCCGTCTCGCCCACCGGGTACCCGTCCGCGGGCGCGTCGTCTGTGATCGTCACCGTGCCGTCGCACGGCGTCGGGGCCGCGACCTCCACGTCCGACAGGGGGGCCGAGCACTCGGCCTCGAGGTCGGGCGCGCACTCGAGCAGCCCCTCCGCGCACTCGCCGCCGGCCACGAAGCCCGGCGAGTCGTCGCTGCACGCCGCGAGCGCGAACGCGGCGATCAGGGTCCCGACGAGGCGCATCATCGCGGCACCTCGAGGCTCCCCGCCACCTCTATCCGCGAGGCGGCGTCGTCGCCGTACTGGATCCACGCGGCGGCGCCCGCGGGCAGGAGCGCCCGATCGGCCGCGACGTACCGGAGCACGTTCAGCCGCGGGAAGGTGTAGTGCCTGAACTCGAGATCGCCGACGTGGAGCACCGGATCGAGCGCCCGGACGGGCCACGCCTCGGCCGTGATCTCGATCGCGACAGGCCTCGCCGCCGCGATCGTCCCGCCCCGCCCGTCCTCGGCGCGCTCTTCGTCCGCGCCGACGATCTCCACCTTGGTCACGACCGCGCGGCGCTCCATGGCGGGCGCCTTCGGCTCCTCGGCGGCGGACACGACCGGGCTCGGCGCGGCCTCGGGCGGCACGGCCGTGTTCTTCCCCGTTTCCACGACCGGATCGTCCACGCGCGGGCAGCCCGCCAGCGCGAAACCGACGACGAGCGCCGCGAGCAGCATCACGAAACGGATTCCATCCATGAAATCACCTCTCCCGGTGAGTGAGTCTCGCACGTCATTCGGCTCAAAAACCCTCGCGCCGATTGTTACACCGTTGCCCGCCGCTTGTCTTGGCGGCTCGCAAAGGAAAGGTTCTCAAACAAAGGCTGCCCGGAATTATCGTTTCGGGACACTAATGGAATGATGGCGTTTTCGAAAATCGTGCCGTTTGCCTTGTCCGCGTTCGCGCTCGGCTGCTCTTCGGGCGGCTCGGCGACCCCGGACGCGGACGCCGGAGCCGACGCGGGCGAGGATACGGACACCTGGGACGATCTCTGGGATTGGGACTGTACGAGCGCCATCACCATGCCGTGCCCGGACGATTTCTACTACCCGACTCCGTACTTCCTATCGCTCGACCTCGCGGCGCTCGGAGTCTCGGCCGTCCACTCGGCCCGCTCGACCGACCTGATACTGGCCGAGCAGACGACCGACGCCGGCCTTGAGCCGGTTGCCGTCGCATGGGACATGGGGTTCGGTCCTCGAGTCGTGGTGGGGCTCGTCGAGCCGCCCTCGGAGCCGATGCGCGCCGTAGATCTGGCCACGTTGCCGCAACTCTCGTACTCGTCCGGCGGGTTGAGCTTCTGCGACTCGGCTCTCGGCTACGCGGCGCTCGCGCTCCTGTGCGGCGAGACGGCGTGCGCGCTCTACGGGCTTGCGGTCGACGAGTACAGCGAGCCTGTCGGGTTCGTACCCGTGCCCGGCGGCGAGGTGCCGCTCCCCGAGGCGCACGCGCTGGTCGGCTTTCCCGAGGTCATCCACCCCTACAATGACTGGGGCCCTCTCGCGAAAGCTTGCGCCGCCGGGGACGGCATCGCGTGCTTCGACGGCTCGACCTGGACGGAGGAGGTCTCTCCCGGTGGCGAGATACTCCGCTCGATTGTCGTAGCGCCTCAGGGAGAGGAGGAGCCGGGTTATCTGGTCGCCGCGGGCGACGGCGGCCGGATCCTCACGAACCGGACCGGCTGGTGGATCGAAATCGATTCGGGCACGACGATGGACTTCCTATCCTTGAGCGCGGACGGCGGCGCCTATGCGGCCGGCGGCCCGGGCGGCTTCGTCTATGGCGACGGCGAGCACATCATGTCGTGCGCATCGGAGTCGACCTTCTCGGCGATGCTCATTCACAGCGATTTTCTACCGCCCTGGTCCGGGAACGGCGTCTCGGCCCTCGCGGAGGATCGCGTCGTCGAGGTATATTCGACCGGCTTGGCGCTCGCCGCGTGCTACCGTCCCATCGACTTTGCAGGTACGCCCCACTATGCGGGGCCCGGGCCGTTCCCCACGGACTCGTGCGACGGCCACGCGGTGACGACCGGCGCGGTGTACCGGCGGACCGAGCAGGAAGCAGGCGGCTACTAGGAGGAAAGATGCGCAACATCCAATTGCAATCGACGTTTCTCGTTGTCGCCCTCGCGTCTCTCGCATTCGGCTGCTCGTCGAGCGCGTCGTCCGGCCCGGACGCGGGGACCGATTCCGACGCGGACACCGACACCGACGCGGACACCGACACCGACGCGGATACGGACATCGACATCTGGGATTGGACGTGCTCCCTGCCGCTCGACACGACGTGCGGCGAATTCGAGGAGATGCCCTCGGAGTACGACCTGCAGATCAACGGCGCGTATTTCGACAACCTGACCTTCGTCCACGCGTCGCGCTCGCCGACGTTGATCCTCGCGGAGCGCGCCACCGACGACGGCCCCGAGCCTATCGTCGTGCTGCGCCGCGGTTCGCCGGACGAGCTCGTGCAGGTCGGAGTCGTGCCGCCCCCGGCCGAGCCGCTCCAAGCGATCGACATCGCCTCGGACCAATACCTCCACTTCGGCGCGGACGGGCTCAACGCGGCGGCCGATCTGATCGGCTACCACGCGGTCGCGCTCCTGTGCGGCGCGTCGTCCTGCGCCCTGTACGGCCTCGCGGTCGACGGGAACGCCGAACCTATCGGGCTCGAGGCGATCCCGGGAGGCGAGGTGCCGCTCGCCGAGTCGCGCGCCATGACCTGGATCCCGCCGATCGCCGGCGACGACGTCTACCTTCCCGGTCGCGCCTGCGTCGCGGGAGACGGGATCGCGTGCTTCGATGAGGGCGAGGGGATCTGGTCCGATATGGCGATCGCGAGCGGCGGCGTCCTGAACGCGATCGACGTCGAATTCGACGAAGACGGCGTTCCGACCTGGCTGTGGGTCGCGGGCGAGGGCGGCCGGATCGCCACGAACCGGGACAACGACTGGACCGAGATCGACTCCGGGAGCTCGACGGATCTCACGGCGATCAGCGCCCACGACGGCGTTTGGGCCGCGGGCGGCGCAGAGGGCTTCGTCTTCGGCGACGGCGAGCACGCGATCCCCTGCGAGTCCGAATCGGCGTACACCGCCATGTTCGTCCACACGCTGTACCCGGAAGGCGCGACGCTCTTCTCTTTCACGGCGCTCGCCGCGGATCACGTCGTGGAGATCCGCGCCGCGGCCGCGGGGATCGACGCCTGTGCCCAGACCAACGACTTCGCGGGAACGCCCCGGAACGCCGACTACCGCTGGGACGGGGCGGACGCCATCTTCGGCTACGCGCTCACGACCGGCGGGCTCTACGGGAGGATGGAGTACTACGTCGGCGTCGACTGACGGCGGCGGGCCGCCTAAAATTCGGGACATTCGTTCTCGAATCCCGTCTACACTGAACAAACATCGATAGCGTTCCAACATCGCGCCGCGCCGTGCGGCCACGCAAGGAGGTGCCGGGCATGGGACGGTTCACGCTCTTCGTCGTCGCGATCCTCGGAGGAGGCTTCGGCGCGATCGGATGCCAGTCGGCCTCGGAGGAGCACAACGGCTCGGACACCGACACCGACACCGACACCGACACCGACACCGACACCGACGTCGATTCCGATTCCGACACGGACACGGACACGGAGTACACCGGCCCGGCGATCCCGACGACCTGCGAGGAGGCCGAGGCGGCCAGGAACTCCATAGGGTGCGAGTTCTTCGCCGCGGATCTCCAGAACAACGGGATGATCGACGGCATGGTGTACGCGATCATCGTGTCGAATCCCCAGGATTCCGCGGTCGCGAACATCCACGTCGACGACATGCGGGGCGACGGCGGGACCCTGCGCATCGTGCCCGGGCTCCAGGTCGCGCTCGAGGCGGGCGGGCTCCGGGTGTTCGAGGTGTCGTGCTCGGACGGCTGCCCGGTGCTCGACACCGGACCCAACCCGCTCGCCCAGAAGATCCACGTCCGCGAGACGGGCCGCCGCAACGGCTCGGCCTTCCGCATCGTCTCGGACGTCCCGATCGCGGCGTACCAGTGGAACACGTACGGCGAGACGATGAACTCGAGCGACGCGTCGCTCCTCCTCCCGGTCACGGCGCTCGCCGAGGACTACATCGGCGCGACGTGGTGGTCGGGCTGGGAGACCGCGGACGATCTCGTGCCGCCGGACACCAACGGCGCCGAGAACGGCGAGATCACCGTCGTCGCGGTCGCCGACGGGACCGAGATCACGTTCACGCCGGCCGCGAACGTCGACGCGGCCTCGGACGACTCCGTCGCGGCGATGACCGCGGGCGTCGAGTCGGCGACGATCGCGATGAACGCGTTCGACGTCGTGCAGATCGCGCCGGCGGTGATGGGCGGGGATCTCTCCGGCACGCTCGTCGAGTCGAACCTGCCGATCGCGGTGTTCGGCACCCACCCGTGCGCCAACGCGCCGACGCCCGTCTGGTTCTCGTGCGACCACGTCGAGGAGCAGCTCCTGCCGCTCAAGGCGTGGGGCGTCGACGCGGTGCTCGCCCGCTACGCGCCGCGCCCCGGGCTGACCGCCGACGACGACGAGCCGGTGTGGCGCGTGGTGGCGGGCGCCGACGGCATGACGGTCACGTTCGATCCGCCGGTCGACGGCGTCGGGGCGACGTACCACTTCGCGGCGCAGGGCGACGTGCTCGAGTTCATGAGCCCGACCGACCACTTCGCCTCGGCGGCGCTCGACGACCCGCCGGATCCGGACGAGCCGGGCGCGCCGTTCTTCGCGTACCAGATCATGACCGGCCGCCTCTGGGCCGGCGGCGGCGCCGACTACGGCTGGGGCGATCCGTCGATGGTGCTCGCCCCGCCCGCGGGCCAGTACCTGCCGCGGTACGTCTTCACGACGGACAACGTTTTCGACTTCGACTACGACCACATCGTGGTGGTGCGCAAGGCGGGCTACGCGGTGACGCTCGACTGCCTCGGCGCGCTCGACGACGCGGGGTTCGCCGCGGTCGGCGCGTCCGAGTGGGAGGTGGGCCGGTTCGACATCGACAACCCGGACGGCGTCGCGGGCTGCGCCGACGGGCCGCACGGGATCGAGTCCGAGGCGTCGTTCGGCCTCATGGTCGTGAGCGAGGACTACGCGATGTCGGTCGCCTACCCGGGCGGCATCGGCGTGCGCTGGATCAACCCCATCATCATCGAGTAGGGGCAGGGCTCGCCCTGCCCTCGGGTCGTCACGCGGCGGCGAGCAGCTCGCGCAGCTTGCCCAAGGCGCGCCGCTCGATCTGCGCCACCCGCTGCTTCGACACGCCCATCTCCTCGCCGAGCCGCTTGAGCTGCGCGGGCTCGTCGGCGAGGTAGCGCCGGGTGACGATCTCGCGCTCCCTCTCGTCGAGCTTCGCGAGCGCCGTCCCGATCCGCGCCGCGCGATCCGCCTCGATCTCGAGCTCGGCGAGCTCGTCCTCCTGCGAGGGGCGGGTCGACGGCATGATGTCCACGAGCGCGGTCCCGGTCTCGGGGTTCTGCGCGTCGAGCGACGCGTCGCTCCCGGCGAGGTGCCGCTCCATCTCCTCCACGTCCTCGGTCGAGACGCCGAGCTCGGCCGCCGCGGCCTCGACGACGTCGCGGTGTGAGCCGCCGCCCCGCGCCGAGAGCTTTCCCTTGAGCGCGCGGAGCTTGAAGAACAGCTTGCGGTGCGCCCGCGTGGTGCCGATGCGGAAGATGCGCGCCGTGGCCATGAGGAACGAGTGGATGTACGAACGGATCCAGAACACGGCGTACGTGATCAGCCGGTACCCCTTGTCCGGGTTGAACTTCTTCACCGCGAGCATGAGGCCGACCGTGCCCTCCTGCACGAGGTCGAGGAGGCGGGCGCCGTAGCCCCGGTACTCGTAGGCGATCTTGACGACGAAGCGGAGGTTCGACGTGACGAGCGCGTGCGCGGCCCGCACGTCGCCGTGATCGCGCCACCGCCGGGCGAGCGACTGCTCCTCCTCGAAGTCGAGCAGCGGGTACTTCTCGATCTCTGCGACGTACCTGTCGAGCTCGCTGACGACGGCTAAGACTCTCGTGGACATCTTCCAGCGCCTCCGCGGTCAAGTTAATCACCGGCGGAGGCCGGTCAAGAGGCCGGGCACCTCGCGCGGATCCCTCCCTATTCCTTGTCGGCGCGGAGCGTCTCTACCGCGTATCCCGCCAGCTGCGCGTCGGCCGTGGCGAGGACGAGCCGCTCGATCTGCGCCTGTGCGACGAGGAGCCTGCCGAAGGGATCCCTGTGGAGCGCGGGGAGCGACGCGACGCGGAGCGCGTGACGGTGCTCGACGGGCAGCGGGATCACGCCGTCGCGGACGAGCCGCGCGGGGACGAACTCCTCGGGCGGCGCCGGCAGCGGGAGCCGGCCGATCCGGTGCTTGATCGCGATCTCCCAGGCGCTCGCCGCCGAGAGGAACAGGTCGTTGCCGCGGTCCGCGATCCGCTCCCTCGCCTCGGCGTTCAGCCGATCCGGTTCGGCGATCATCCAGAGCCAGACGTGGGTGTCGAGGAGGATGCGCATGGGGGCGCTCAACCCTCGAACGCGTCGAGGACGTCGGCCGGCAGCGGCGAGTCGAAATCTTCAGGGACGACGACGGCGCCAGCGTCCGCGCCGAGCGCGCGCTGCGCCGAGCGGCGATCCGCCGGGACGAGCCGCGCTATCGGGACTCCGCTGCGCGCGATGACGATCTCCTCGCCGTTCTCGACCCGGACGAGCAGGCGGGAGAGGTGGGTCTTGGCCTCGTGGACGTTGACGCTGGTGGCGTGCTCTTCCATGCGGACTAAGCTAAATCACAAACATGACTAAGTCAATGCGCGCCGCGCTAAATTGTCGTGGAGAATCAGTAGGTACCGGACGAGAGGATAATGTTCGCCAAGCGAAATTTTAATAAACTTTTAAGGACCGTCCCTCTGTTTCCCCTACCACGCCCTCGGCTCGAACCCCGGCGTGTTGAGGAACACCGCGTCGTCGCCCGCATGGCCGATGACGAACATGCCGCGCCTCTCCGCGTACCGAGCCGTTTCGCCCGGGACGACCATCGCGGCGACCGCACCGAGGAGCCGCGTCTCCCGGTACTGCGGGAAAAGGAACCTGAACTTCCCGATCCGCTCGACGTGCTCGTCGACGTCGCCGGTCTCGAGCTTCGACTTCACCTCGACGACCACCGCATGGTCCGCGTTCACGACGAGCAGATCGATTTGCGCGGACACGCCGTCCCGCCCCGCCTCGAGATCGCGAAGCGTCTGATGCACCTCGATCCCCTTTTCGCGGAAGAGGCGAACGAGCCCCGGCCGCACCACGCCCTCGACGAACTCGCCGAGCCGGTTGCCGAGCCCGCCGATCTGCCGGCCGAGCTCCTTGAGCCGCCTGTCGAACTCGGCGCGCGACTCTGCCGCGCTCTTGTCGGCCTCGGCCTTGCGCCGGTCCGCCTCGATCTGCGATTGCCGAAACAGATCCCGGATCTCCTCGAACGAAACGTTGCTCTCCATCGCGAGCCTCCTCGGGAATCATATCGCACCGCCCCGCGCGGCGCACTTCCCTATCGGCCGTTCGCGTAAAAGGTTGCCGAAAATCGACCGCAGGCTCACAGCGACCAGCGCTCCGGGTCGTCCACGAGCTCCCCGAGGTCGGGCGCCGCCTCCACTGTCCATTCCGTCCATTGGGTCCTTCCTTTGGGTCCATTTCCGGGGTCCATTTCCGGGTTGGCCTCACAATGGACGAAATGGACGGAATGGACGGAATGGACGGGAAGACCAAAGATCCTTCAGCAAAAATGGTGAGGTTCGGTTACATAGTCCCAAAGAGATCGTTTTCGAACGAGGAGGCAACATGCGCTGGAACTGGATGCTGGCTCTCTCCCTGGCCGCGACGCTCGCGGCGTGCGGCGGCGACGACGACGGCGGCGGGAACGCGGGCGACGGCGGGCCGGACGGCTCGACCGACGCCGACACCGACACCGACACCGGGCCGGACCCGACGCTCGACTGCGCGGAGCTCGGCCTGCCGAGCGTCCCGTTCGTCGACGTCGAGGCGACCGACGCGCTCAAGGGCGACGCCGCGGACTTCACCGTGCCGACGACCGAGGGCGACTGGAACCTGAAGGCGAGCTGGTCCGGGTGCGACACGTACCTGTTCCTGCCCGAGAACCCCTCGCAGAACCAGGGCGACTTCGGGTTCCACTACTGGGAGTTCCAGGTCGACTTCGACGCGCTGTTCGAGGCGACGCCCAAGAACGTGCACTACTTCTTCGTTCCGGGCACGGGCAGCGACGTCGAGGCGACGCTCGCCGCGGTGAAGGAGAAGGTCGACGCGGCGGTCGACGCGCTCCCGGCCGAGGACGAGCCGTGGTGGGCGGATCGCGTGCACTACGTCACGGCCGCGCCCGCCGATCTGGGCAACTACGTCGGCGAGCTCCTGACGAGCCCGCGGTTCGGCTTCGGGATCGATCGGGCGCAGCGGATCCGGTACGTCGGCAGCTTCGCCGATCCCGGGCGCTACAACGGGTCGGTCGGCTGGTTCGGCCCCAACCTCAAGATGGCCGCGAACGAGGCCGTCTTCTACAACTTCGAGGCCGATCGCGCGGCCCGGCTCGCCGCCGAGGACGCGACCGTCGTCGAGCTGTGGGACATGGAGACGGCCAACACCGAAGAGACCCGCGATGTCGACGTCGACATGCCGAGCGCGGGCGAGATGGCCGGGTTCGACACGCTCGAGCTCGACATGGGGATGACCTGCGTCGGCGACGGCGAGTACGGCGACTGCCCGGCGTGGGACTACGACGTCTACCTCTATCTGTGCGAGGCCGGGGATCCGACGATCTGCGACGACGAGATCGGCCACTGGATCACGTCGTACCACCGCGAGGGGCGCTGGGTGCACGATGTGAGCGGGGTGCTCCCGCTCCTCTCGGACGGCGGGGCGCGCCGGTTCCGCATCGGGATCTCCGATCCGTGGGAGGTGACCTTGAGCCTGCGCTTCTCGAGCCAGGGCAAGGCCGCGGCGCCGTCCGAGACATACGCACTGTTCGCGGGCCAGTACAACTTCGACGAGAGCTACAACGCGAACTTCCCGGACGTCGTGATGGCGGTCCCGGCCGACGCCGAAAAGGTCGAGATCGCGTCCGTGCTCACCGGCCACGGCATGATGCCGCCGGCCAACTGCTGCGAGTTCGCGAACACCGACCACCACTTCATCGTCAACGGCGTGGACAACCTGCAGGAGTTCCCGATCGTCGAGGATCAGCTCGGCTGCATGGCGCAGATCGGCGACGGGACCGTGCCGAACCAGTACGGCACGTGGTGGTACGGCCGCGCGGGCTGGTGCCCGGGGAAGCACGTCGCGATGGTGATGACCGACGTCACGGATCAGGTGACGCTCGGCGCGGACAACACGTTCGAGTACGAGGGCTACTACGAGGGCGAGCCGTACGAGTGGAACCCCGAATACTGGGCCCACATCCACCTCACGTCGTGGCTCGTGATCTCGCGCTGACTACCTTTTCCTGTGGAACGGGTCGTCCGAATCGATCCGGGCGGGAGCCACGTCTCGGAGCATCGCCTCGTCGCTCGTGAGGTAGATCCCCTCGGTCCCTTCGACGAGCGGCTTCAACCCGGCGTACATCATCGACGCGGACATCCCGACGTAGCTCGGCCCGGAGTTGGCGGCCGTGTCGTCCGGCGTGTGGTAGTACGGGTGCGTCTCCAGCGCGCCGGACATCGCGCACACCGCCGGGATCCCCCACATGGCGAACGGCGCGTGATCCGAGGCGTACATCACCTCCCCGGGGATCACGCCCCAGTCGAAGCCCATGTCTGCGGCCGAGCCCGCCATGACCTGCGCGAGCCACGCGTTCGCGTCGTCGACCGCGCCGTACAGCACGAGGTTCGTGTCCTCGCCCGCGCCGACCATGTCGACGCTGAACGCAGCGACCGTCGAGTCGACCGGGTAGATCGAATGGAAGAAGTAGTGGATCGAGCCGCGCAGCCCGTCCTCCTCGGCGTTCCACAGGGCGAACACGATCGTCCGCGCCGGGGTCGCGCACTCGGCAATCAAGCGCGCGAGCTCCAGCACCACGGCCGAGCCGGAGGCGTTGTCGTCGGCGCCGGCGTACAGCCCGACGTCGTTCCCCAGGTGGTCGATGTGGCCGCCCACGATGACGACCTCGTCGCCGATCTCCGGATCCGTGCCCGGGATCGCGCCGAGCACGTTGGCCGTGATCACCTCGACGCTCCCCGTCTCCACGGAGATCGACGCCTCCACGCCCGTGAGGTGCGGACTCGGCTGGAGCGCCGCGTCGATGCCCGCGGTCCAAGTCTCGAGACTCGGGACCGCCGCCTCCATCACGTCGCGATCCACCCACACCGACGCGAAGTCGTCGGCGCCGGCGGCGCTGGCGAGGTGCTCGACCCCGGGCGGGTTGGCGTCGTCCTGCACGACGAGCATCGCCGCGGCGCCGTGCAGATCCGCGTTCGCAGCCTTGTACGAGAAGTCCCACAGGCACGGCTCGCCGCCGCACAGGCCGTTGTCCGGGCACGCCTCGGGGACGGTCGCGTCGTCGTCCGGGCCGTCGCGCACGACGAGCGCGATCCTGCCGTTCACGTCGACACCGCCGTAGTCGTCGTAGCCCGCGGACGGCAGCGGACAGTCCGGGTAGTCGGCCTCGTCGTACGGTGGCACGGTCAGGCCGTAGCCCACGTACACGATCTCGGCCGTGACGTCCGCGTCCCCTGTCCCGTGGAGGAAGGCGTACTCGTCACCGCCGGCGAGCGGATCCCCGTCGATCGCCACGGCCGGCGGGGAGAGGTAGTCGTCCTTCGTGAAGTCGAACGCCTGCCTGAACGTCCCGTCGTCGCCGACGGGCACGAGGCCGAGCGCCGCGAACCTTTCCTCCGCCATCTGCAGCGCGAGCTCGTTGCCATCGGACCCGGCCTCCCGTCCCCCGAGCTCCTCGCTCGCGAGGAACGCGACGTCCGCGAACACGCGATCAGGATCCACGGCGCACGGCGAGCCGTCCGGGCCCGCGTCCGAGTCGGAGTCGGTGTCGGTGTCGGCGTCCGTGTCCGACGAGCCGTCCGGGCCGGCGTCGCCGCCCGATGAGCCCGGATCGTCGCAACCGATGCAGGCGGCGAGCAGCACGGCCACCAACGACGGACACCATCGTGTCGTGCCGATTGGAAATCTCACAGCGCTCCTCCTGTCGAGCCCGGGGACCGTATCGTCCTCGCGATTTCGTCGTGACTACCGGTCCGTGACGAGACGCGTCCTGTAGTCCATGACGGCGGGATCGTGGGACAGCGTGCGCCCCTTCCCGTCGGGCAGGTACGCCTCCTCGGTCCCCTCGACGAGCGGCAGAAGGCCGGCGTACATCATCGCGGCCGAGGCTTCGAGGTCGTCCAGGGTGATGGTGGCGGCCGTGTCGGCGGGCGTGTGGTAGGTGGTGTGCTCGCCGAGCGTCGTCGCCATGGCGTTCGGAACGCCCAGGTAGTCGAACGGCAGGTTGTCCGAGCCGTAGCCCAGCGTGTCGATCGGAACCGCCGCCTCGGCGTCCCAGTCGTACCCCATCTCCGTCGCAGAGCCCTGCATCACGTCGAGCAGCCAGGAGTTCTGCGACTCGGTCGTGCCGTAGAGCGCGACGCCCGAGCCGTCCCCGACGCCGACCATGTCCACGCTGTACGCGGCGTACGTCGATGAGATCTGGAAGGCCGGGAACTGTGCGTACTCGGCCGAGCCGAGCAGCCCCTCCTCCTCCCCGTTCCACAGGGCGAACACGATCGTCCGCGCCGGGGTCGCGCACTCGGAGAGGAGCCGCGCGAGCTCCATCGTCACGGCCGATCCGGACGCGTTGTCGTCGGCGCCGGGGTAGATCTCGCCGGTCGTGCCGTCCACGCCGAGGTGATCGATGTGCCCGCCCACGATCACGACCTCGCCGCCGATCTCGGGATCGGTCCCGATGATCGCTCCGAGCACGTTTCCCGTGAGAACGGTGGTGACGGCGGCGGCGACGTCGATGGTCGCGTTCACGCCGGTCGCGTGCCGATCGGGGGAATGGGGAATGGCGTCGATGCCATCGGTCCAGGTCTGGAGATCCGGGATCGCCGCCTCGACGACGTCGCGGTCCATCCACACCGAGGCAAGGTCGGCGACGTAGCCGCCGCTCACGCTCGCGCCGGCCAGGATCTCGGCGGGGTTGTCGTAGTTCTGCACGACGATCATCGCCGCCGCGCCGTGGAGCGCCGCGTTTGCGGCCTTGTACGTGAAGTTCCAGAGACACGCGTCGGTGCCGCACAGACCGTTGTCCGGGCACGTGTCGGGCACCGTGTCGTCGTCGCCGGGGCCGTGGCGCACGACGAGCACGATCCCGTCGGTCACGTCGAGGCCTTCGTAGTCGTCGTAGCCCGTCGCCGGCAGCGGACAGTCCGGGTAATCGACGGGATCGTACGCGGGCACGGTCATGCCGTACCCCACGTAGACGACCTCGGCCGTGATCTCCGCGGTGCCCGAGTAGTTGAACACCGCGTATTCGGTTCCCGCCTCGAGCGCCTCGCCGTCGAGCGACACGGCCGGCGTCTCCTGGATGCCCCACGCGTCGAAGTCGAACGCCTGGCGGTAGGTGTCGTCGTCGCCCACCGGCTCGAGGCCGAGCTCCTCGAAAAGCTCCTCGGCGCGCTGCATCGCCGCCTCGTTCCCCTCGCTGCCCGGGTACCGGCCCTCGAGATCCTCGCCCGCGAAGTACGCGACGTCCTCGAAGATCCGCTCCGGATCCACGAAGCACGCGGCCGCGTCCGGACCCGCGTCCCCGTCTGCGTCGGAGTCCGTGTCCACGTCCGTGTCGGAGTCCGTATCGGTCGAGCCGTCCGGACCGCCGTCCCCGCTGACGGAGACCTGATCGTCGCACGCGCCCGCCGCCAGCAGGATCGCCGCCAGCGCCGCGAGCCAGCCTCTCGTGCCGAATAGGAAGCGCATCGCTCTCCTCCTTGGATCGCGGGCCGCACCCGCGTGCTCGTGAGCAGATTGCAGAACAATACACCAAAACGAACCCGCAATGGCGTACGACGCGCGCCCCCCCCAACGCAGCCGTTGACGAAACGCTTTCGGACGTCGAAGATGGATCATCGACCTGTGCGCGAGGAGGCCGCGTGCCCGGAGAGGAAAAGACGATCCTGCTCGTCGTCGACGACGAGAACGCGGTGTGCCGGGCCCTGCGGCGCATGCTCAGGAACAAGTTCGACGAGATCCTCGCCGTGGAGACGCCCGCGGACGCGGAGACGGTGCTCGCGTCGCGCCCGGTGACCCACGTCGTGTGCGATCACTGCCTCGGGCCTGGCCAGCCGGAGGGGCTCGCGATCGCGGGCGCGTGGCGGTCGGCGTACCCGTCGATCCGCAGGCTGGTCATCCTGACCGGGGTCAACCTGAAGAGCCTCTCCCCCGCCCCCGGGGTCGACCTCCTCCTGCCCAAGACGATCGACCCGGCCGACCTCGCGTCACGGCTCGTCGGCTGAGCCGCGGGGCCGGGAACCGGCCCCCTACAAGAGCGGCTGCACCTGCTCCGCCGTAATCGGGACGGACACGCCGCGGCCGAGGAACTCGACCTCGACGACGAGCCGCGGCTTCCTGTCCGCGGTCACGTGCAGCACCCCGACCGCGCCCCGGAAGCTCCCGTCGACGACCGTGACCCGCTGCCCCTCGCGGACGAGCGGGTGCGGGCGCGCGGCGCCGTCGCCCTCCTCGACCAGGATGCGCAGGCTGCGGATCGTCTCGTCCGGGACCGCCGTCGGCGCGTCGCCGAAGCCGACGAGACGCACGACGCCGGGCGCGCGCAGCACGGCGATGCGCTGCCCGCTCGCGAGATCGAGGCGCACGAAGACGTACCCGGTGAACAGCGGGCGGGAGAGCACGACGCGGCGATCCGCGCGCTTCGAGGCGACGCGGTAGGTCGGGAGGAAGTGCTCGACCCCGCGCGCCTCGAGCAGCTCCGCCGTGACGCGCTCCTGATTCGAGCGGACGTGGGCCGCGTACCAGGCAGCGGGCAAGAGCTACCCCCCGACCTTCGCGAGGGTGAGGGTGCCGGCCGCCACGTCCTTGCGGCGGGTGCGGGCGCGCACCTTGAACGCCACGAGCGGCCCGAGCGCCCGATCGAGCTTCGCCTCGAGCACGAGCGTCTCCCCCGGGCCGACCGGGCTCGTCCACTTCATGTCGGCGCGCGCGAGGTAGAACAGGTCGCCCTCCACGCGCTCGCCCCTCTCTATCGCCGTGAGCGCGACGAGGAGCCCCGAGGTCTGCGCGAGCGCCTCGGTGATCAGGACGCCGGGCATGATGGGCTGTCCGGGGAAGTGCCCCGCGAAGTGCGGCTCGTCGGCGCGCAGCTCCCGTTCGGCCTCGATCGCGACGCCGGGCTCGAAGCCGACGACGCGGTCCACGAACAGGAACGGCCGGCGGTGCGGCAGGATCCGCTCGATCGTCTCGGGGCCGAATGCGGTACGCGTCATGTGCGCCTCCATGGTCCGGCGGTCAGCGGGCGAGCCCGCGCAGCTCCCGCGCGATCGCCCGGTGCGCGAGCGCGCGGAGATCCGAGGCGCGATCCCGGCTGTCCCGGGGCAGCGCGCCGAGCACGCGGATCGTCCACGCCGCCCGCCGCGGCGTCAACAGCGAACCGCGCGCCGGCGTGAACAACGGGAGATCGGAGTGCATGACGACCGGGACGACCGGCACGTCCTCGGTGATCGCGAAGCGGAAGAACACGTCCGCGAACGGGAGGAGCTCGCCGCCCGAGCCGCGCCGGCCCTCCGGGAAGACGAACAGCGGCTCCCCGGCCGCGAGCGCGCGCCGGCACCGGTCGAGCCCGTCCTTGAGCGCGTCGGGCGAGCTCCTGTCGAGGGAGATGCAGCCCATCCAGCGGATGACCAGCCCGAGCAGCGGGAGGTTCGCGTACGCCGCGCTGACCGGCATCCGCACGCGCGGGAAGAGCGCCAGCGCGAGCAGCGCGTCGAGCCAGGAGGTGTGGTTCGCGACGAAGACGCACCGGCCACGGCCGACCTCGGCGGGGGTCGGCAGCTCGGCGAAGCGGTGCACGCCGATCGCCGCGGCGAACCTGCCGAAGAAGAGCCACAGGAACGCCGCGCCGAACCGCCGGATCGCCGCGTAGTCGCGCTTCCGCTGGGCCAGCGCGACGAGGGCGATCGCGGGCAGCGCCGCGATGAGGACGAGGTTGACGATGACCCAGGCGGTGTAGCCGGCGAAGCCGACCGTGCACCAGCGGAAGAGGCCCGCGGTGGGGGCCGCTGCGCGTTCTCGTCGACTCATGCTCTGGTGCGCGGAGGGGGACTCGAACCCCCATGGAGAAACCCCCACCAGGCCCTCAACCTGGCGCGTCTACCAGTTCCGCCATCCGCGCAAAGAAACGGGTGCAAAGAGCAATCTGCGCCACGAGGGGCCGCCGAGCGAGTGCGATTTATCTTATTTGGCGCATGACGTGTCAAGGACTTTGAGGCCCCGCGAGAGGCGGTTTGACCGCGCGGGCCGGCGCAACTACACTCCCCTTGAAAACACGGGGGTCATTCGGGGGGTTACGAGGAGGTGCGCATGCCGTTCGCGACGATTTCGAAGAAGATCGACACCTACCGCGACGCGGTCATCGAGCTCGAGCGCGGGCTCACGGCCATCCCGGCGCTCAGCCCGACGTACGAGGCGCCGCCCGAGCAGACCGGCGAGGCGCGGAAGGTCGCCTTCCTGAAGAGCTACCTCGCGAAGCTCGGGATCACGCAGCTCGAGACGATCGACGCGCCCGACCCGCGCGTCCCCGAGGGCGTGCGCCCGAGCCTCGTCGCCCGCATCCCCGGCCGGTCGCGCGACCGGACGATGTGGATCATGGCGCACACGGACGTGGTGCCGCCCGGGGATCTCGAGAAGTGGCAGTCCGATCCGTGGCAGCTCCGCGTCGACGGCGACAAGATCTACGGCCGCGGCGTGGAGGACAACCAGCAGGGGCTCGTCTCGGCGGTCATGCTCGCGAAGGCGCTCCTCGAGTCCGAGGAGGCGCCGCCGTGCGATCTCGCGATCCTCTTCGTCGCCGACGAGGAGTGCGGCTCCAAGTTCGGCATCCACTACGTGCTCGAGCACGCCAACCCGTTCAAGGCGAACGACCTCATCGTCGTCCCGGACGGCGGCGCGGCGGACGGCACGGAGATCGAGATCGCCGAGAAGAGCATCATGTGGGTGAAGTTCCAGCTCAAGGGCTCGCAGTGCCACGCGTCGACCCCGGAGCGCGGCCTCAACGCGATGCGCGCCGGCGCCAACCTCATCGTGCGGCTCGACGAGACGCTGCACCGGGAGTTCGCGGACTCCGACCCAGTGTTCGCGCCGCCTACGAGCACGTTCGAGCCGACCAAGAAGCTGAACAACGTCCCGGCTATCAACATCGTGCCCGGCGACGACGTCTTCTTCCTCGATTGCCGCGTGCTGCCGAAGTACAAGCTCGCCGACGTCCTCGAGCGGATCGACGCCGCGTGCCGCTCCGTCGAGAAGGACTTCGGCGTCGAGGTCGCGGTGAGCTTCGAGCAGAAGGAGGAGGCCGCACCCCCGACCCCGGCGGACGCGCCGGTCGTCGGGCTGCTCAAGAGCGCGGTCAAGGCGGTGTACGGCGTGGACGGCAAGGCCGTGGGGATCGGCGGCGGCACGGTGGCCGCGAACCTGCGGCGCGTGGGGCTGCCCTGCGTCGTGTGGTCGAAGATGGACGAGACCATGCACGCCCCGAACGAGAACGCCTGCGTCTCGAACATCCTCGGTGACGCGAAGGTCCTCGCCCACGTGCTCTTCGCCGGGAAGTGAATGAAGAACCGCCGGCCCGATCGGGTGTGGCGGCGCTTGGCCATCGCCGCGCCGCTGTCGCTCGTCGTCCACCTCGTCGTGCTGATGCTCTCGCGGCCGGATTACGTCCCGGTCGCCGACGTCGCCGTCAACCTGGACGTGGTCGAGGCGGCGCCCGGTCCGCCACCGACGGCGCCCGAGCCCGCGCCGCCCGAGCCCGAACCCGAGCCCGCGCCCGTCGCACCGTCGCCGAGCGAGGAGATCGCGGTAGGCCCCGAGGAGCTTCCACAGCCACCCGCGACCGACGGAGGGGTCGCCGACGCGGACAGGGACGGCGGCCCGCAGGCGCTCGCCGCGGCCGAGGGGGACGCGGGCCCCGGCGAGGGCGGGATCTGCCTGCACGACCTGTTCCCGTACGCGCCCGACGACCCTTCGTGGATCGCGTGGGTCTCGATGGCGTCGTTCCGGGGCACCGAGTTCGAGGGCGGCTTCTCGCGCCTCCTGTCCTCTTTCACGATGTACCGGGAGATGGTCGGCGCGTCGGGCCTCGATCCGGGAGAGGACGTCGAGGGGTTCCTCGTCACCGCGGATCCGTTCGACGATCCGCGCAGCTACCGCGTGATCGCGACGTACGATTCCGGACAGCGCGCCCTGCTGCGCGCGCTCACGGAGAGCGGCAAGGGGCGGGACGGCTACCGGACGACCGAGACGACGACCGGCTTCGAGGCGACAGCTCCAGGCGCGTACCGCTGGCACCTCGTGGGCAACGGCCGAGTGCTCGCCGTCACCTCCGAGCCCCCTGCGGGCGCCGCCGGGAGCCCTATCGAGGGGCCCGACGCCGGCGCCGAAGCGATCGCCGCCCCGACCCACCCGGAGTGGCCGCGCGCCGTGACGTGCATGGTCGACGTCGGGGAGAAGAAGAGGAAGAAGGACGCCCCGCCGCCGTTCGGACAGCTCGTCCGCGGGCTCGTCGGCCCGGACGCGGGAGGGCACTGGCCCGCGGCGATCCTCGCGACCCGGGATCCGAGGGCGATCGGCCTCCCGCGCCCCGACGCGCTCCCGGCCGCCTTCCTCTGGGCGTACGCCGCGGCCTACTTCTCGGAGCCGACGCGGATCGAGGGCGCGGTGCAGCTCGACGGCACGGACGAGCAGGTCGCGGCGGTAAAGGAGAGCTGGCGCGCCATGATCGCGGGGGCGGCGAAGGATCCGTTCCTCAAGCTCGCCGGGCTCGACGGGACCCTCGACGGCCTCGCGATCGCGCAGGACGGCTCCCGGATCCGGTTCACGCTGCCCCTGACCGGGCGCCAGATCCAGGCGGCGCTCATCATGCTGGAGATGCAGGCGGGCGGGATCGACGCGCAGATCCTGCGGAAGCGGGCACGCTAGATTCTTCTACCGCCTTTCGCTTGCGCCCTCCACGTACAGCTGTGTATATAGTTTCCACTTTGTTCTCAGAGTAGAATTCGGAAGGAATTTTACGGCGTGTGGGCCCGTGACCCACCTTCGAGG
>JALNZK010000066.1 GCA_023229365.1 Pseudomonadota bacterium
TACTCGGCGGGGGTCATGAACGCCGAGTGCGGATCGAGCGCGCGCACCATGCCGTCGACGGCGCCCTCGACGAGCTTGTCGCGGTCGGGCGGCTCCACGAAGTCGCGCTCGATGCGGCTCCACGCCTCGGCGAACAGCGCGAGCTTGCGGTACGGGCTGTCCTCCGCGGGCCCGGCGACGGCGAGCGCGGCCCCCGCGGCGACGGCGAGCGCCGGGGCGACGACGAGGATTGCGGCTTTTCGGCGGCTCCAGAACATCGAGCCCCGAGTCTACAACCGCCGTGCGGCGACGGCCCGCGTTTTTTTTCTTGGCCTTTTTCGAGCTTTCGGCGTCTCTAATATGCGCTATTTTGAGACGGGAGCTTTTAGGGATGAGCCAGGAACAGGACCAGAGGATCGGAATTCTCCTCGACGGCAAGTACGAGCTCGTGCGCCTCATCGGCGAGGGCGGCATGGGCGCAGTGTACGAGGCGACGCACAAGCTGATCGGCCGCCGGCTGGCCGTCAAGTTCCTGCACGCGTCCTACGCATCGAACCCGGAGGTGATCACGCGGTTCCAGCGCGAGGCGCAGGCCGCGGCGCAGATCGGGCACGAGAACATCATCGAGGTTACGGACATGGGCACCGCGCCCGACGGCTCGCCGTACCTCGTGATGGAGTGCCTCGAGGGCTCGGACGTCAAGGCGGCGATCGAGAAGGAGGGCCGGCTCTCGACGAAGCGCACGGCGCACATCCTCGTCCAGGCGCTCGGCGCGCTGCAGGCCGCCCACGACGTCGGCATCATCCACCGCGATCTGAAGCCCGAGAACATCTTCCTCACTGCGAAGGGGATGAACCCGGACTACGTCAAGCTGCTCGATTTCGGCATCTCGAAGTTCAAGACGTTCGACAGCGAGGGCGTCAAGGGGCTCACGCAGACGGGCACCGTGCTCGGGACGCCGCACTACATGTCGCCGGAGCAGGCGCGCGGCGAGCAGAACCTCACGCCGCAGTCCGACATCTATGCGATGGGCGTGATCCTCTACCAGATGCTCACGGGCCAGCTGCCGTTCGACGCGGCGAACTACAACGCGCTGCTCATCAAGATCCTCACCGAGGAGCCAGTCGCGATCGAGGTATTGAACCCAGAGCTCCCGGCCGAGCTCGTCGATGCGGTCAAGAAGGCGATGTCGCGCGACACGGCGACCCGGTTCCAGACCTGCGACGAGCTGCGCGACCAGCTCGTGCCGTTTGCGCCGTCGGTTTCCGAAATCGGGACGCTCGTCACGTCCACCTCTTCCAAGACCGTGATGCGGCGCGCCTTGTACGACACGAAGACGCCGTTCGAGATGAGCCAGAGCACGGTCGCGCCGAAGAGGGGGTCGAAGCGCGCGATGATCTTCGGCGCGATCGGCGTCGCCGTCGTGGCCGCGGGGGTCGTCGTCGCGCTCTCGATAGGGGGGGGCTCGAAGCCACCCGCGGCGCCGGAAAAGGTTCCGGTCGTTGTGCCTGCGGGCCCGGCCGAGGTTCAGCCGAAGGTCGAGAGCACCGCCCCGCCCCCGGTCGCCGCTGTGGTGAAGGTCGCGATCACGGTGACGCCGGCCGAGGCGCGCCTCAGCGTCGACGGGGCGCCGCTCGACGCGAACCCGTTCTCCGGCGAGTTCGCCAAGGGCGACGCCGTGCACCTCGTCGAGGCCACCGCGGACGGTTACGAGTTGGAGAAACGTTTCGTGAAGTTCGATGCGGATGTCGAGTTGAAATACGAATTGAAGAAGATCGAAGCGAAGCCCGCGGGAAAGACGGCGGCGAAGACGACGAAGACCGCCGAACAGTCGGCCGCGGGCAAGGGCGAGGCCAAGAGCGGCAAAGGCAAGAAGCCGAATCGGAAAATCGATTACGACGATCCGTGGAAGAACTAAGAGCCTGCCCGATATTTCTCCAGCCGAACGAATGGGAATAGTTGGCGCGCTATGAAAAAAAGTGCGGCCCGCGAGGCCACCACACCGCCCGCGGTACCGCGCGTCTTGTGGCGCTCCAGTCGAACACCCCTGAGAGCCGCCGCAGCGCAACCCGCGTTCGACCGCGCTGAAGATCTCGATACTAACCAATGAAAACGGTATGTTGCGGTGTGACCGCGACCGTGATCGGACCCGAATTTTGCACGTTTTGCGTTTTGATCGTAAATTTACTATCCAAGAAAACATTTTTAGAAAAACCGTTACTCGTTTTCGACTAACACTTGTGTTCGTGGCGTGTTTTTTGCTGGTTTGAGGCTCCGGACGATTTTGGTTTCCGCAACACAACGGCCCGACAGCGGGGCCGGAGACCGGCAGGGTGAGAGCATGCATCCCAAAAAGAGCATCATTTTCGTGGCGGTCGCAGGGGCGGTTCTTCTCTTCGGAGCGTGCTCCGAAGAGGCCGGGCCGAGCGGTCCGGTGTCGGCTCCCGACGGCGTGACGGTCACAAACGAGGGGACGGCGGCCGACCAGAAGCTGTCGAAGTGGCTCTCCCTTCACCAGCGGGACGTCCCGCTCCATCCCGAATGGAGCAACCCGAGGACCATCGACGACGAGTGCTGCGAGAATATCGGCGAGGCGACCGAGTGCTGGATCGAGGACGCGGAGAACGACGGCGTCACCTGTATCTCCGACAGCGGATGCCCCTCTGGAGACTGCAACGAGACGGCTGGTCTTTGCGTCTGCGATCCGGATCTCGTCACTCCCCAGTGCAATGAAGGCGTTTGCACCGAAGCTGGGCTGTGCGGCCCGTCGTGGTGCAACGGCTATCTGATTTGCGACTGCTGGGGCGGCTGCAAGACGGCGAACGAAGGCGTGGCGCCGGAGACGCTGTGCGACGACCTCGCGGATCTCGGGTGCTGCGAAGGCACTTACCCGATTCAGCCCGAGACGGAGGATGATCCGGTCGGTTCGGGATACTGCTCCGACGACCCGGAGTGCGGTGCTGGATGCGTCACGAACGACGATTGCGACAACGGGTTGTACTGCGACGGAGCCGAGGTCTGCGATGACGGCGATTGCATGCCGGGCTCGGACCCCTGCGCCTCCGGCGACGAGTGCAATAACACCTGCAATGAAACGACGGACACCTGCTTCTCGGCCTACGGCACGGATTGCGGCGATCCCACGGACACGGCATGCGACAACCCGGACTTCTGCGACGGCGCCGGGAACTGCCTCGACGATCTCGAGCCGGATGGCACGTCGTGCGATGATGACGTGTTCTGTGACGGCATCGACACGTGCGACGGCGCCGGCAACTGCGAGAGCGACGGCGACCCTTGCCCGCCGATCACCGCCGATCCGGAGGATGAGGTCTGCCAAGCGTGCAACGAGAGTCTCAACGTCTGCCTGTCCGCAGCGGGGACCGGCTGCAATGATGGGAACCTGTGCACGCAGACGGATCAGTGCAACGCCATAGGCGAATGCGTCGGGACCAACCCCGTGGTTTGCACCTCGGACCAGTGCTACGCCCGGGCGTGCAACACCTCGACGGGACTCTGCGACCAAACCAATTTTGCCGCCGGTACTTTGTGCTATGACACCGATCCCTGCGACATCGACACCTGCGACGGCGCCGGCAATTGCGCCGACGGCGCGCCGCGACCCTGTGACGACACGAACGGATGCACCGCGGATGCGTGCCAGGCCTGTGTCCCCGGTCCGGGCTGCAACTCCTACGAAGGGAGCGGTTGGCAATGCGGCTACAACGCCGCTGCGATGAACGGAACGGCGTGCATCGACGGCAACGACTGCACAGTGGGCGACGTGTGCAGCGGAGGATCGTGTGCCTCCGGAGCGGCGTACAGCTGCGCCGCCTTCGACACGTCGACCACCGATTGCGTTACGTCTGCTTGCGTGAGCGATGGTGATGGTACTCCGGCGTGCCCTCTGAGCAATCTCGCATCCGGAACGAGCTGCCAGGACAGCGACGGCTGCACACAGCCCGACCTTTGCAACGCCACCGGCGGCTGCGTACCCGGTGCGGCGGTGACCTGTACCGACTCCAACACGAACGACTGCCTGATCCCCGGGTGTGTCGAGGACAGCTTGGGTACCGGGTATACTTGCCCCAACCACAACGCAGCATCCGGCTCGACCTGCAACGACAACAACGGTTGCACGACCGATCTCTGCAACAGCAGCGGCGTCTGTGTGAGCACGAGCGATGCCTGCGATCCCGCCGATCTCTGTGAGGACATGACCTGTACCTCGACGGGCGCCACTACGTACACGTGCAACTACATTGATGATCCGACGTGTTGCACGAACGATGGCGAGTGTACCACCGCGTGCGGCGCGGCCTCCACTCAATGCTCCGATCCCTATTGCACGGCAACGACCGGCGAAGGCGTTTGTGCGTGCGAGATCGCCAGCTACATCGGCGACGCCTGCACCGATTTCGACATGTACGCCTATCCCGACGACTGCTATGACGGCTCATGCAATAGCTCTGGAAATTGTATCCCGTACGAGGTGGCATCGAGCTCGACGCACGACAGGTGCCGCGACCTCTTCACCCCGGGACCCAGCGCGGCGCTCTTCGGTTCGTTCCTCAACATCGGCGGCCCGACCTCGCTCTCGGTCCAGGGTTCGACGACCTGCATGGTAAACAACTATCGGGCCACTGGTCCGGACTGCGTGAGCCCGTCTCTGGCCTACCTCGGTCAGAACGGCAAGGACGCGGTCTACGCGTTCAGCTACCAGACGCCCGCAGCGGGCGATTTCAAGCTGTGGAGCTACAACATCAAGGTCTGGACGTCATTCAACGCCAACGTGTACGTGACGCAGAACATAAACTCCATCAGCGATTGCCCAGAGGGCGCCACCGGCACCCCCGTATACCCGGTGAACGTCGCGAGCGAGCGCTGCATGAAGGGCTACTCGACCGCCACTGAGGTCAGCGAGGATCTCTGCCATGACGACGGCAACGAGAGCCTCGGCCAGGGCGGCTGCTACCCGTTCCTGCAGACTGGCGATTCGGCGAACTACAAGTGCGGCGGCAGTAACTGCAACGGCACCACTTGGTCGCCGGGCGTGAATCCGAACGGCTGCGGTTATCACTGGGTGCGCCGCTACTATCCAGCGGGTTGCTGCAACTACCAGAACGGCGAGAACTGCGCACCCGGCACGGACACGACCCCGCCGTACTGCACCGGCCAGTGGGGGTACCCCGCGGATCCGTACAACTGCGACCTCTACAACCCCGAGTTCACCTACAGCAAGGTGGCGAGCCACGTGATCTTCCCGGACGGCTCGGTTGCGCCGGGATCCACCAAGACCGTGTTCATCTTCATCGACGGGGACAGCGCCGCAGCACAAGGCGTTTTCGACATCTCGGTGGAACGCAACTCCTGGACCTCCAGCCCCTGCGACCGAAGCGACGATGACGCCCGCGTATTCGACGTCACCAACGTCAACGCCGCCGGCTCGGTCTGGAAGGGGAGCATGGAGGACGTCGTGAACAGCCGACAGGTTGTCATCGGCGGCTGCGGTTCCCACACGTGCGACGCGGCCAACTCGACGCGCTGCGGCGGGACGAACTGCAGTACCCAGTGCTGGCACGGCTGGTCGTCGAGCCACAACCCGGCGCTGCCGGGCATGGTCACCTGCGCGACCTGGCCGAACACGACCACCAACGAGTTCTGGCCGAACGAGGAGTTCTTCAAGATCCACAGGGACGGCAGTTCCGGAACCTATTGCATCATGTTGTTCGAGGATGAGGATCGCAACCTAACGAATGATGCTAACCGCGCAGATCTGGTGCTGAGCTTTCTCCAACGTGCCACCGGCACCGGTATCTGCAGCAACTCGACGTGGACATTGCTGAATCGGTGGTGGGATTCGCATGACAGAAACACCATGGCGACCGTGTCCGTGAACAGCAACATCCCGCATGTGCTCGAGATCTCCAACAGGGACAGGCTGACGGCGCCGTGTAATCCGGCTACGCAAAGCTGTTACTACAAGCTCAGGGCGAGGATGGGCAATTGCGGCTACGAATTCCCGGCAGGTTACTACAGCATCTACAGCGCGACAGGTTCAACGACGTTGGCCACTGGCGCGGCGCTCACCGGCGCAGACGACCAAGACTGGTACGCGTACAATGACGAACAGTGGGAAATCGGCAACTCGACGACCAGTGCCAGGACGATCAACGCGGTGTTCACGGCTGGCACCAACATGAACGGGTATATTTGCTATCACGACAGCAGCAGGACGCAGATCGGGTGCCTCTATGTCAGTGCCGGCACCACTGGAACCTACTCCGGGATCCCGATCCCGGCGGGGGGCATGGTTTACCTCATCGCTCTCAAATACAGTGGCACCGGTACCGGCTATAATTTGTCCATCAATTGGTAGGAATTGGGGGAGAGATAAAATGAATAAAGTAAACGTTTCATTGTCCGCCCCGGATGCCAAATTTCTTATTGTCGGTCTGTGTGTTTCTGTTTGGGCGGCGCTCGCCTCCGGCTGCGATGAATGCAAGTCGTCGGCGGACTGCCCGTTGGGCAAGGTTTGCCACAGCGGTGAGTGCAGCTCCCCGGACACGGACACGGACACCGACACGGATGTCGACACGGACACCGACACGGATTCCGACACGGATTCCGACACGGACACCGACACGGACAGTGATACCGATACCGATACCGACACGGAGCCGGGTGAGAACGGCGATCCCTGCGATGATCCCGCGGAATGCGCGTCAGCGTACTGCAACAACGGCTTCTGCTGCGACTCCGGCGAGTGCTGCGGGGACGCGGGCGACTGCTCCGACACGACGTGCGACCTGGCCGCGTGCGACGACGGGCACCAGTGCGCCTACATCGCCTATCCGTGCGGGTACGTGGACGACGATACCGGAGGGACCTGTACCGGCGACAACTTGTGCGACGGCGAGGGGAACTGCATCACCACGACGGAGTGCCTGGACGCCTACTCGTCGTCGGGAGAATACGTCTGCACACTGAACGAGGTGGAGGAGCTCTGCTTCACTGAGTGCGCCAACGAGGACCAGTGTAACCCCGGCTACGACTGTGTCGTCACGGAGTGCCTGGCAGGACCGGAGGGCGATCCGAACGGATCGGCGTGCGTGAACGGGACGACCTGCGCGTCGGGATACTGCGGCGACGGCTTCTGCTGCTCCGAAGGGGAGTGCTGCTCGGTCGCGGACGACTGCGACCAGAGCCTCTGCGTCCAGGGGTTCTGCGACGGCAACAACATCTGCCAGTACTACGATTTCGAGCCCTGCGGTGTCGAGGACAATACCTCGACCGAGACGTGTATAGGCGATTATCGCTGCGACGGCGCGGGCAATTGCGTCGCCGTCGACCTCTGCGACGGGGCCTACGCCTCGATGGGCGACTACAGCGTCTGCGACGAGGGAGCGATCGTCGAGGCGTGCTACACCGGGTGCACCTCCGAGGCGCATTGCAACGAAAACTACTATTGCGATGCTGGCGTCTGTACGGTCCAGATCGAGAACGGCGACGGCGACTGCGAGGACAATTGGGAGTGCGTGTCGGGTCACTGCGACGCGACGACCGGGATCTGTTGCGAGAGCGGCTGGTGCTGCAATAGCTCGACGCAATGCTCCGGATACCTCTGCGACACGGCGACCTGGAGCTGCAGCTTCAGCTGCGACGACGGCAGCGGCGATAACGATCTTTTGTGCGCCGCGGCCGGAGGGAACTATCACTGCGACGACGGGAGCTGCTGGCTGGACGAATTCAACGGGCAGCTGTGCAACGAGGCGTCCGACTGTCTGTCGGGCTACTGCGACACAGCGGTGAACTACGTCTGCTGCGACGGCGGCGTGTGCTGCGCGGACGACTCGGACTGCGGTGCCTACGCCTGCAATGTGGACTTCCAGTGCGAGACCGCGTGCGGCACGGGGATCGCCGAGGACGACACCAGATGCGCCGAGGACTACCACTGCGAGTCCAACGTCTGTGTCGAGGATTTGGAAAACGGGACGGGCATCTGCGACGAGCTCTCGGACTGCGAATCTGGCTTCTGCTCCTTCGAGACCGAGCTGTGCTGCGCCGGCAGCGGCACCGACGTGTGCTGCGCGTCCACGACCGATTGCGCCGACGATGAAGGGTGCACGATCGACAATTGCGCCTATAACTACGTTTGCGTCTACGTTGATGCCGAGGACGAGACGCCGTGCCCGGACGAGTACTTCTGCAACGGGTACGAGACCTGCTACCTCGGTAGCTGCGAGGCTGCGGTCGCCGATGGCTGTTCAGAGCTCGAAAACGGCTGTCGGGACGTCAGCTGCAACGAGACCGAAGACTCCTGCCCGTGGGTTCCGGCGAACGAAGGGAACGAGTGCTCAGCAGAGGAGCAGTTCTGCACGGGCGACTATCTGTACTGCCAATCGGGGGGGTGCATGAACCTCTCAGGAGTCACGAACACCTGCGCCGACCTGGACGGGGACCCGTGCACCGAGCCCGTCTGCAACGAGACGGACGACGTGTGCGAGGCGGAGCAAGTCGTCGGCGATGGCACGGATTGCAGCAACGGCGAACCCTGCGATGGCCTCGAGGGGTGCTTGGATGGCGATTGTGTGACCGTGCCTGGATCGATTCCGTGTGAAACTGGGCAGTACTGCACGGAGCAGGAATGCACGGTTGTGGATGAAATTGTCACGTGCGGCGCTTCCACGCCGATAGGCGATGGGTTGTCGTGCGTCGGGTCGAACGTGGCTTGCCTGGGCGACGCAAACTGTCTGGCGGGGGCATGCATTCCGGATCAGACGCGTCCGTGCAGCGACGGAGACATCTGCACGCAGGAGGTCTGCAACGTCGTCGGCGGATTCCCGTCGTGCACCACGGGGGTCACCGGAATGACGACGAGCCTGACCTGCGGCGCGACGGCCATGGTTGGAAACTTCTCGAGGGAGTACTACAGCGCGAGTTACGCTGGGAGCGTCTGCTCCGGTGAGGACGTGAGTGGCATCGAGGCGGGGCTGGTGCTCACGTTGGGGTCCGCCGCCAACGTATCGCTGCAAGTGACGGACGCAGGTCCGGGCATGGTCACGACGCTCCTCGCCGTCACCGATCTGTGCGATCCGTCGGGGAGCTCCTGCTACGCGGTGCAGGACGGCGGCGGGATACTGACCATCACCGGGATGAGCGCCGGCACGCACTATTTCATCTTGGAAACCGCCGACGATCTGGGTGTCGGCGGTCTATACATGGCACAGGTCAGCGTGACCTGCCTCTGAGCCCAAGAACCGGTCTTCCCGCTATTGTCCTCTCCCCTCTCCCTTGATACCCCTTTATCCATGACCCGCTCGCCCCAAACCCGCGCCGAGAGCATCAAGAGCCTCTCCCGAGATCTTTCCTCCCGCCTCGGCGCGTCCAAGGTCATCGACGATCCCGATCTCCTCGCGGAGCTGTCCAAGGACGAGTCGCACGCGGCGCCGCGTATGCCCGATCTCGCGGTGCGGGCCGACCGAGCCGAGGACGTGCGCGCGACGCTCGAGCTCGCGGAGAAGCACGGGGTGCCGGTCGTGGCGCGCGGCGGCGGCACCGGGAAGTCGGGCGGCGCGATCCCGGCCTGCGGCGGCGTCGTGCTCGATCTGCGGCGCATGAACCGGATCGTGGAGATCGACCGCGAGAACCTCGTCGCGGTCGCGGAGCCCGGCGTGATCACCGGCGCGCTCCAGGCGGCCGTCGAGGCCGAGGGGCTCTTCTACCCGCCGGATCCGAACAGCCTCGAGACGTGCACCTTGGGCGGCAACGCGGCGCACAACGCCGGGGGGCCGCGGGCGTTCAAGTACGGCGTCACGCGGGAGTACGTGCTCGGCGCGCGGGTCGCGCTCATGGGTGGCCGCGAGATGCGCACCGGGAAGCGTACCGTGAAGGGCGTCGCCGGGTACGACCTCACCGCGCTGCTCGTCGGCTCCGAGGGCACGCTCGGCGTGTTCACGGAGCTCACCTTGCGTCTCGTGAGGAACCCGCCGTCCGTCGCGACGCTCCTTGTGCGCATGCCGGACGAGGTCGCGGCCGGGCGGGCCGTGGCGCGGATCGTCGCAGCAGGGCTCGTGCCCCGCGTCATCGAGCTCATGGACGCGATCGCGGTCGAGACGCTGCGCGCGGCCGGCGCCGGCGGCGTCCCCGAGAACACCGGCGCGCTGCTCCTCGTCGAGGTGGACGGCCTGGACGGCGCGTGCGTCGAGCGCGACGCTTCGAGGATCGCGGATCTCGCCGAGAAAGAGGGTGCGGTCGAGGTGCTCATGGCGCGCCACGGCGGGGAGCGGGAGAAGCTCTGGGCCGCGCGGCGCACGCTCTCCGACGCGCTCAAGAAGCGCGCGCGCTTCAAGGTCTCGGAGGACGTCGTCGTCCCGCGGGCCGCGGCGCCCAGGCTGCTCGAGGGGCTGCGCGCGATTGCCGGTCGCCACCGCGTCTGCATCCCGTCCTACGGCCACGCGGGCGACGGCAACTACCACGTCAACGTGCTGTGGGACGACGAGGGGTTCGATCCGGAGCCGGCGCTCGCCGAGATCTTCGGCCTCGCGCTCTCGCTCGGCGGGACGATCACGGGCGAGCACGGCGTGGGCCTCACGAAGCGCGCCTATCTCGGGATGGAGCTCGATCCCGAAAACCTCGCGTTGCAGCGGGAGATCAAGCGCGCGTTCGATCCCAAGGGCCTCCTGAACCCGGGGAAGATCTTCCTCTGACCTCACCCCCGGCCGCTCTCCGTCTCGAAACCTCACCCCCGTCCCCTCTCCGGCGAGCGGAGAGGGGGGGCAGCTGGCCCGACAAGAACAAAGCAGTTGGTCCCCTCTCCACCTGCTGGAGAGGGGATCGGGGTGAGGCCGTTCACTTTTTCGGAGGCTCTAGAAATCCGAGCTTCTCGAGTTGGCGCTGCATCTCGGGCAACGTCGCGAGGCCGACGTTGCGCGAGACCTCGCGGCCGCGCGCGTCGACGTAGACCTGCATCGGCACGGATTTGGCCTTGAAGTAACGGGCGATGGCGCGGCTCTCGGGGTGCTCGAGATCGATTTCGAGGACTTCGATCGCGCCGGCGTGGCGTTTTCGCAACTCGGCGAGCCAGGGCTCCATGAGCTTGCACGGCAGGCAGTCCTCGCGCGCGAAGTCGATCAGCATCGGGCGGCCGAGCGAGAGCGCGGGGAGTCGGGGTTCGGGCGCGCCGGCGTCCTCCGGGACGCTCTCGACCTCCATCGGCGCGGGAGGCGGCGGCGCGGTCGCCGGCAGGGGGCTCTTCTTTTCCTGCGCGAGGTCCGGGCTCGCGCAAGCGACGATCGCCAGAGCGAGCAGAAACAAAGGCCTCCCGCGCGTCATGCGAGCTCCAGCGGCAGCCCGCGGGGGCCGTCGACGGGGCGCCCGTTCCGGTACGCCACGCGCCCGTTGACGATCGTCACTTCCACCGAGGCCCTGAACGTCGTGCCCTCGAAGGGGGACCACGCGCACTTCGAGAGGAGGTCTCCTCTCTCGACCCGCCGCGGCGAAAAGAGATCCGCGAGCACGAGATCGGCGTAGTAGCCCTCGCGGACGTGGCCGCGATCCCGAACCCGGAAGAGCCGCGCCGGGGTGTGGCATGCGCGCTCGGCGATGAGCTCGAGCGGGAGCGCCCCGTCGAGGTGCAGCTCGAGCAGCGCCGGGAGCGCGTGCTGGATGGTGGGGATGCCGGACGGCGCCGCGAAGTATCCCCGGGCCTTCTCCTCGAGGAGGTGCGGCGCGTGATCCGTGCCGATCACGTCGATCCGCCCGGCCGCGAGGGCGGCCCGGAGCGCGTCGCGGTGGCGCCGCTCCTTGATCGCCGGGTTGCACTTGATGCGGGTGCCGAGCGCGTCGTAGTCGCCCGCGTCGAACCAGAGGTGGTGCACGCACGCCTCGGCAGTGATCCGCTTGCCCTCGATAGGGCCGGGCTCGAAGAGATCGAGCTCCTCGGCGCAGCTCACGTGGAGCACGTGGAGCCTCGTGCCGAGCTCGCGGGCGAGCCCGACGGCGATCGCGGTCGACGCGAGGCACGCCTCCCAGCTCCGGATCTCCGCGTGCACGGAGCACGGCGGCGTCTCCCCGCGCGTCGCCCGGACGGCGGCGGCGTTGCGCGCGATGATCGCCGAGTCCTCGCAGTGCACCGCGATAGGCAGCCGCGAGGCCTCGAAGATCCGCGCGATCGCGGCGCGGTCGTCGACGAGCATGTCGCCCGTGGATGCGCCCATGAACAGCTTCACGCCGCACGCGCGCGACTCGTGCGCCCGCCGGATCTCCTCGAGGTTGCCCGCGGTCGCGCCGAGGTAGAACGCGTAGTTCGCGGCGGACGCCGCCGCGGCGAGGGCGATCTTCGCGTCGATCGCGGCGCGGGAGGTCGCCTGTGGGACCGTGTTCGGCATGTCCATGAAGCTCGTGACGCCGCCGGCCACCGCGGCGCGGGACTCGTGCGCGATGTCGCCCTTGTCCGTGAGCCCGGGCTCGCGGAAGTGGACGTGGTCGTCGATCAGCCCGGGCAGGAGCACCTTGCCGCGCGCGTCGATCACTTCGTCCGCCGCCCGCGCGCCGAGATCGCCGCCCACGGCTTCGATCCGATCGCCGCGCACGAAGACGTCCCCCTCGGAGATCGTCCCGTCGGTCACGATCCGCGCGTCGCGGATGAGGAGGGATCCCGACACGTCAGCTCCCGCGTTCCATGGCATCGTCCATTCGGAAATGTCGTAGCGGAAGAAGGGACGCGTGTATAGTGCCGGGAAAGAGGAGGTCACCATGAGCAAGAAGAGCTGGGTTCTCATCCTGGTCGCCGCTGTCGGGATCGCAGCGATAGCCGTCGCGTGCGGAGGCGGCGGGAGCACCGCGCCGATCACGACCGTGAAGGCCGACGACGGCAAGGTGTCGTTCGCCGGCACCGTGCTGCCGATCCTGGTCGATCACTGCAAGCGCTGCCACGACGTGGGCGGGAAGAGCACCCTCTACCTCATGACCTACGAGGGCGTGATGAAGGGCGGGGACATGGGGCCGGCCGTCGTCCCCGGGGACCCCGACGCCAGTCAGATCATCGGCTCGGTGGAGAAGAAGAAGACGCCGTACATGCCGCCGAAGGTCTTCCCGGCGCTCACGAAGGACAGGATCGACGCGATCGGAAATTGGATCGCCGAGGGGGCTGCGAATAACTAAACAGCCTTCCCATTCCTAATACCTGTAGTGCTCCGCCTTGTAGGGCCCGTCGACCGGGACGCCGATGTACGCGGCCTGCTCATTCGTGAGCCGCGTGAGCTTCACGCCGAGCTTGCCGAGGTGCAGGCGCGCGACCTCCTCATCGAGCGCCTTGGGCAGCATGTACACGCCGACCTTCGGCTTGTCCTTGGCGAGCGCCATCTGCGCGAGGCACTGGTTCGTGAATGAGCTGGACATCACGAAGCTCGGGTGGCCGTTGGCGCAGCCGAGGTTCACGAGCCGGCCCTCGGCGAGCACGTAGATCGCGTGCCCGTCCGGGAAGACCCACTTGTCCGTCTGCGGCTTGATGTTGACGCGCGTGACGCCCTTGCGCTTCTCGAGCTTGTCCATCTGGATCTCGTTGTCGAAGTGCCCGATGTTGCACACGATCGCCTGGTCCTTCATGGCGGCCATGTGATCGGCCGTGATCACGTCGCGGTTGCCGGTCGTCGTGACGAAGATGTCCGCCTCCTGAAGCGCGTCCTCGACCGTCGCGACCTCGTACCCCTCCATCGCGGCCTGGAGCGCGCAGATGGGATCGATCTCCGTGACGACGACGCGCGCGCCGAATCCACGCATGGACTGCGCGCAGCCCTTGCCCACCTCGCCGTAGCCGCACACGACCACGACCTTGCCCGCGACCATGACCCCCGTGGCGCGCTTCAGCCCGTCTGCGAGCGACTCGCGGCAGCCGTAGAGGTTGTCGAACTTGGACTTGGTCACCGAGTCGTTGACGTTGTACGCCGCGACGAGGAGCGTCCCCGCCTCCATGCGCTGGTAGAGGCGGTGCACGCCGGTGGTCGTCTCCTCGGACACGCCGACGAGCTCGGGCACGACCTTGCGCCACCTTCGTGGATCCTCCGCGTGGATCTTGCGCAGGAGCTGCTCGATCACGATCTCTTCGGCCACCTCCGTCGTGATCGGCGGCAGGCTCTTGTGCTTCTCGAAGTGCGTCTCGAGCTCGTGCCCCTTGTGGATGAGGAGCGTGGCGTCGCCGCCGTCGTCGACGATGAGCGTCGGGCCCTTCCCGTTCGGGAACGAGAGGGCGCGATTCGTGCACCACCAGTACTCCTCGAGCGACTCGCCCTTCCACGCGTAGACCGGCACGCCGCCCTCCGCGATCGCTGCGGCCGCGCTGTCCTGCGTGGAGAAGATGTTGCAGCTCGCCCACCGCACGTCGGCGCCGAGCGCGCGCAGCGTCTCGATGAGCACCGCGGTCTGCACCGTCATGTGCAGCGAGCCCGTGATCCGCTGGCCCGCGAGAGGCTTCTTCGGCCCGTACTTCTCGCGCACCGACATGAGGCCGGGCATCTCCTTCTCGGCGATCTCGATCTCCCGGCGGCCGAGATCGGCGAGGCCGAGGTCGGCGACCTTGTAGTCCGTGGACTTGCTGTTCGGCGAAGCTTCCATTTTCGAGTCCTCACGCGCCGCGATTGACGCCCGGTTCTGGGCCGCGCCGCATCGCGCGGCCGGCGAGCACAACATTTGTCGTTTTGGGTCCCGCGTCAAGCCGAGAAACGCCCGACGCGGATGGGGCTATTTCAGCTCGTAGACGTGCTCCGCGACCCGCGAGAGCCGCTCCGCGACCAAAGGGTCGTGACCGGGCAGGACGAGCGCCGCGCTCCCCGTAGCGGCGATCATGGCGCGAAGAGCTGCGAGGTCGGCGTCCGGGTTCCTTGTGGATCCGGTCGGGGCGAGCTTCTCGACGCTCTCGTCCAAGTAGGCGACGTCGCTCGCGATCGCGGCCGTGCGCTTCTTTGCGTCGCCGAGCGCGATCTTGACCCACTGCATGCCGGGCGCGTGGCCGCCGCCCGGTACGAGCGTCACGCCGTGGGCGATCTCCTTGGGGCCCTCGAGCACGGCGAGCCTCTCGACGTGACGCAGCGAGGCGGCCGCGGCTTTCTGGATCCAGAAGCGCGCGTCGACGTACGGCGCGGTATCGCCGGCGTGATCCCAGTGGCCGTGCGTGATCACGACGTCCGTGATAGACGGCGGGGCGACACCGGCGCGATCGAGGATCGCGCTCACCCGATCGCGGCGTTCGAAGCGCCACTTCTTCGCGTGTGCGGCGTCGTCGAACCCCGTGTCCACGAGGATCCGGCGATCCATCGATCGGTTCGAAACGAGCAGCCAGGCGTACCAGGACATCGCCGCCCGCTCGCCCTTCGGCGCGCCGCGCAGGAGCATCGAGCGCTCCACGGACGACTCACCGTACTCGATCGCGAACACGCGCCAGCCGCGATCGGCGGGGGGCGCAAGAGGGGGGCGCGAGCAGGCGGCGAGCCCGGTGAGCGCCGCGAAAGCCGCCGCCGCGAACAGCCGTGGGGCGGCGCGGCAAATCCGCGCGAGAGACAGGCACACGCGATTCTCATAGCATAGATTCCGATTCCCCGTTCACCGGATGGTGTGTATTGATCGTGGCAGCCAAGGGAACGAAATGGGATATCGAACGGGATCCGTAGCGCGAGTTTTTCTAGGCTCCCTCATCGGCATGGTGTGGCTCGCCGTGTTCGACGGCTTCGTGCGCGTCGTCTCCGACGGGGGCGCCCGGCCGAGCTTCGCCGCCGCGCTGTTCGTCCTCGGGGCCGCGCTGTTCGTCGGCGCGGTCGTCGGACTCGTCCTCGGGGCTGCGCTCGCTGCGGCTTCGGTGCGCGGGCCGGCCCGGCCGGCGACCGCGGGTGTCGTCGAAGGGCTCTTTCGCGCGCCCGTGTGGACGCTCGCCTTGGGTGCCGTCGCGCTCGCCGCGCCGATCCTCGCCGCCGTGCCGATCCGCGCGGCGCTCCTCCCGAAGAGCTCGAAACTCGCCGCGGCTGCGGACCTCGCGGCGATCGTCGTCGGGTGGGCGCTCGCGTGGATCGTCCTTCGGGCGTTCGGACAGCGGAGCGGTCGGCGGCTTTCGCGCAGGGTCGCAGGGTTCCTGCTTTTCGGCCTCTGTGTCGCGGCGGCGTTCGGCGCGGCGAAGCTCAGGCCCTACCTGGAGTCCGCGGATCTGTGGAACCTCGCGCTGACAGGGGAGTTCGCGCTCGCCTTCGGCGCCGTCGTCTGCCTGCTCCCCGAGGCGCAGCGGCTCGCGCGCGTGTCCGCTGTCGCGGCGATCCTCGCAGTCTTGGCGGGCGCCGCGGTCGTCTACACCCTCGAGACGCGCGCCGGGATCCGCGAAGAGGCCGCGGCAGACCTGCGCCCGGCGAGCTGGATCGTGACCGCGGGAACGGCCCTAGTGGACTTCGACGGGGACGGTTTCTCGCCGATCTTCGGGGGCGGCGACTGCGACGACCGGAGGGACGACGTCAACCCCGAGGCGATCGAGATCCCAGGCAACGGAATCGACGAGAATTGCCGCGACGGCGATCTCGCGCCCAAGCCGCCGTGGCCGCCGAGGCCGACGTTCTTGCCGCTGCCGGCGGGGGTCCGCGAGCCGAAGTCGATCATCATCATCGTGATGGACGCGGTGCGGCAGGATCACCTTGGCGTCTACGGGTACGGGCGGCCCACGTCTCCCAGTATCGACGCGTTCAGCGAGAGGGCGGTCCGCTTCACCCGCGCCTATTCGTCCGCCCCGACCACGCGGATCGCGCTCCCGGTGCTGTTCACGGGAAGGACGCTCGGCGAGATCCCATGGGATCGGCGCATGTTCCCCTTCGGGATGCTCGACGGCGTGGACACCCTCGCCGAGATCCTGAAAAAGGAGCGCGGGTTCCGCTCCGCGGCGTTCGTCACGCACCGCAACATGACCCGCAAGTGGGGTTGGGTCCAGGGCTTCGATGAGGTGAACGACAAGTACGTGTTGCCGCGCTCCGAATACGAGTCCGTCTCCACCGGCGAGGGGCTGGCAAAGGAGGTCTCGGGGTGGATAGAGGCGCACAAGGACGAGCGCTTCCTCGTCTGGGCCCACTTCCTCGACGCCCATTCCCAATACCTGAAACACGAGGAAGGCCCGGACTTCGGCGACTCGGACATCGATCGATACGACAGCGAGATCTGGTACACGGATCGCGCGGTCGGCTCCATCCTGCAGAAGCTCGACGCGCTCGGCATGAGCGACGAGACGATGGTCGTCCTGATGGCGGACCACGGGGAGCTGTTCGGCGAGCATGGGAGCAGGAGCCACGGCGGCAGCCTGTGGGAGCCGGTTTCGCGGATCCCGCTCATCGTGCGGGCTCCAGGGGTCGGGCTCCGCGTGAGCGACTGCCTGGTCGGGCACGTCGATCTCGCCCCGACCATCCTGAACCTCGTGGGGATCGACGGCGGGAAGTACGGGATGTCCGGCGCGTCGCTGTTGCCCGAGCTGGACGGCGCGGCGTGCCCGAAGGACCGGGAGATCGTGCTCGAAATGCGCTACGGCCGGTTGAGCGCGCCGAACCTCACGGCGCTGGTCGGGGACAAGTACAAGCTGGAGATGAACAACTCGCTCAGGAGCTTCCGCTTCACCGATCTCGAGGCCGATCCCGACGAGCGCAAGAACTCCCGCTCGCAGCACCCGGAGGAGTACCGCGCGATGCGGGAGCGGCTCCTCGCGTGGACGGAGGTGTACGGGAACCGGGAGCTCGCAGATATCGTCGCGCGGCTCACGTCGGATGCGCCGCCGGCGGGGGCGGAGCGCGTCGACGCCGAGTTCGAGAACGGCCTGGAGCTCGTCGCGATCGACTTCGGCGAGCGCCGCGTGTCCTCCGACGAGTCACCCGATCTGCAGTTCTACCTGAGGACGTCCGAGCGGATCCGCGCGGAGTGCAGAATCGAGTTCTTCCTCGTGGACGGCGACGGGGACGTTCGTTTCAAGTCGAGCCACCCGCCCGTGGCGGGCACCTTCCCGCTGCGCCTCTGGCCGCTCGGGCGGATCGTGAACGACGGGTACGGGTTCGAGTTCCGCACCAAGCAGATGAAGGGGGGCCGGGTCGGTACCGGCGAGTACGACGCGCGGGTCGGGATCGAGTGCGATGGCGAGGAGGTGCGGGCCGTCGCCGGGGACGTGGACCGCCGGGGAAGGGTCCGCGTCGGGAAGTTCCGCGTGGCGAAGCGCGGCAAGGGAAGGGAGGCCGCTCGTGAACGAGCCGAGGAGTAGCGGCGGAAGGGGCGGGCTCGACGCGCTCGCCGTCGCGATCACGTTCTGCGCGCTCGGCGCGGGTCTGTTCCTCGCGTTCGTCGGCATCGACGGATGGGCGGTGAAGACGTTCGCGCGGCCCGTCCTCGCGTCCGCGCTGATCGCCGTCGTCGACGTCGCGCTGCTCGCGCTCGCGGTGGCCCTCGCGCCGGCGTTGTCCGCGTTGATCCGCAGGCTCGTCGGCCTTGGAAGGGCGTGAATCCCGCATGACGATTCGCGAACCGATCCGAACCCTCGCCTGCGCGGCCATCGCCCTGCTCGCGTCGTGCTGCCGCCCGGATGCTCCGACGGGGAGCGAGCCCGAAGCGCTCCGGACGATCGCCTTCGCCGGAGACACGCAGCTCGGCCGGCGGTTGAACGGGTGCGTCGATCAGCACGGTTTCTCGCGTCCGCTCGAGCGCATCCGGGCCCCGCTCGTCGACGCCGATCTCGCGATCGTCAACCTGGAGTGCGTGCTGTCGGCGCGCGGGTTTGTCGTGAACCCCGAGACCGGCAGGATGTTCCACGCGGGCGGCTACCACTTCCGCGGGCGCCCCGAGCTCGTCCGAATCCTCGCCGACGCCGGGGTCGACGTCGCGATCCTGGCGAACAACCACGCGTTCGACTACGGCCCGGACGCACTGCTGGACGGCATCCGCATTCTCGACGACGCCGGGATCGCCGCGGTCGGCGCGGGGAAGGACCTCGATCGGGCGATGGCGCCCGTGTTCCGGCGGATCGGGGACACCGCCGTCGCGGTCATCGCCGTGCACTCGACGAACAGCGGGATCGCGGCGGCGGAGGAGAGGCCGGGAAACCACTTCTCTTCGATCTTCAAGGCGAAGGCGTTCGTGGCGAGGGTCAAGGCGCAGGTCGAGGCGGCGCGGGCGCGGGCGGACGTCGTGCTGCTCGCGGTCCATTGGGGGATGAACGGCGTGCTCGAACCGACCCGGGAGATGCGCGACGTCGCGCGGTCCCTCGTCCGAGACGCCGGCGTCGACGCGATCCTCGGATCCCACGGCCACGTGCTCCACGGCGTGGAGATCATCGACGGGCGCCCCGTCATCTACGACGCGGGCAACCTCCTGCTCGATTTCAGCGGAAAAGGCTTCATGGAGGGCGACTGGAGCCGATCGGCCGTGTTCGAGCTGCGCTTCGACAGGCACGGCGTGCGCCGGCTCGAGGCCACCCCGCTCCGAGTGGACTACTGCACGAGCTACCCAGCCGAGGGCGCGCTGGGCGCGGAGATCCTCGCGTCGTTCGTGAAGCGCTCGCAGGCGCTCGGCACGAAGGTTGTGATCACGGACGGTCGCGCCGTCGTCGATCTCGCCCCGGCGAAGGCCCGGCCCGCTCCTTCGAGGCGATACGAAAATCCGCCCCCGGTCGCGCCGAAGCTCCCGGCTCCGGGCGCAAGCGGCTCCTCGAACGTCCTCGACAAGGTCCCGGACGGTACGAAGAGCGTCGGCGCGGTCTTCGAGAACGGCGTCGAGCTCGTCGGCTACCTGGCTTCAGAGAGGACCGACCCCGGCTCGTGGGTTTGGGTCATGCTGTACTGGCGGACCGCGAAGCCGCTCGCGGAGGACTGCGACGCCTCGATACGCGTTCGCGGCGACGCGTCGAAGAACGAAGAGAGGTGGAGCGGCGGAGTCAGGCCGATGGGCGATTGGATGTCACCGGCGACGCAGTGGAAGCCGGGGCAGATCATCGCCGACGAGTACGTCCTCAGGACGCCGCAGGACGTGAAGGCGGGAAAGTACCGTCTGCTCGTCGATCTGAGGTCCGGGAAGCGGCCCATCGGCCTGGTCTCGTCGGGGCGCGCGGCCGCCGACGGGGATCGGCTCGTGATCGGGGGATTCGAGGCAGGCGGGGCGGCTCCGCCGTGACAGGGGGCCAGGCCCGGGGTATGAACCGCCCATGCGGATCTACGGGCCGGTCCCCTCGCGCAGGTTCGGATTGTCGCTCGGCGTCGACGTCGTGCCGCGCAAGACGTGCACCTACGACTGCATCTACTGCCAGGTCGGCCCGCCCGGTAGGCTCCCCGACGCGCTCGAGCGCTTCTATCCGGTCGACGAGATCCTCAAGGACGTCGCCGAGGCGCTCGACGAGGGGCCGACGCCGGACGTCGTCACGCTCGCGGGCTCCGGCGAGCCGACGCTGTACTCTGAGCTCGGCGCGCTCATCGACGGGCTGCACGCTCTCGCGAAAGCCCCGGTGCTGCTCATCACGAACGGCTCGCTCCTCTGGCGAGAGGGCGTGGCGGCGGCCGCGCGCAAGGCCGAGATCCTCGCGCCGTCGCTGGACGCGGGCGATCCCGAGACGTTCGCCCGGATCAACCGGCCGACGGCCGGGGTCCCGTTCGAGCGGATGGTCGAAGGGTTGCGGTCCGCGCTCGCGGCGCACCCGGGCGAGGTTCGCCTCGAGGTGATGCTCGTGCGCGGCGTCAACGACGGCGAGGAGAGCCTGCGCGCGATCGAGAGGATCACGCGGACGCTGCGCTTCGATCGCCTCGATCTGAACACCCCGGTGCGGCCCCCGGTCCCGGAGCGCGGCGCGCTGCCGTGCGACGAGGAAACGCTCGCGCGGGCCGTCGCGATCTTCGGCTCCAAGGCGGTGCCGATCGGGACGTTCGACAAGAAGAGCGGCGCGATCCGGCCGCCTCGATCGTTCGACGATTTCGACAAGGACATCCGCGAGATGATCCTCCGCAGGCCGTGCACCGTCGAGGATATCGCCGCGTCCCTCGGCGCGCCTCTGGAGGCCGTCGCCGCGAGCCTCTCGCGCCTCGACGCCGCCGGGCTCGCCGAGCGCCGCGACGGGCAGGCCGGCGCGTACTGGGCGGCGCCGAAGAAACAGAAGCCGCTCGTCTAATAGCCAGATCGCAGGGGTGAGGTTGGCCTGCGCCAGCCGCTACGGGAGATCGATCCTGAGGAGCGACAGCCGGATCTCGAGGCCGGTCCGCGCCGCGAGCGCCGCCTCGTCCGAGAACGTCACCGGCCGGACGTCGATCGACGGCACGCCGACGCCGAAGCTGTCGTCGACGTGGAGCAGCGATCCGCTCGCCAGGTGGCGCGCCCAGGTCGGTTGCTCGAGGCGTGCCGAGGCTCCTCCCTCGGGCGCGGGCTCGGGTTCCGTCTCGGCCGGCGGTGCGTCGGTGCCCTCCGGGATCTCCTCGGGCCGCGCCTCGACCTCCGTCACGGTCTCCGGCTCGGCGCCCTCTGTAGTGGGCGGCGCCGGATCCTCCTCGAACGAGTACTTCCTCTCGCCTCCCTCGTCGATCAGCTTGACGCCCTCGGCCGGCTCGTACGAGCGGGCCACGGACACGGCGATCGCGGTCGGGATGAGCAGCGCCATGGAGGTGACGAGCACCGCGATCGCGCCTTCCGGCGCGTTCTTGTCGAGGAAGTAGCCGCCGACCCCGCCGCCGGCCCCGGTGAGGATCGGGAACACGATCCACGGCCAGACCGGCTCGACGTCGGCGAAGGACTCGACGAGGAGCGACAGCTCGGCGCCCGCGATGATCCCGCCGGCGATGCCGACGCCCATCGTCTCCAAAGGCTCCTTGGGCTGCGGAGCTGGGGTCGTCGTCGCCTGCGAGAGGCATACCGTCGGAGCGCAGAGCACGGCGACGAACGCGGCCGCGCGCAGCGACATCGAAATGGCGTGGTGGACAACTGAGCTCTTCATGGCGGGCACTCTAGCACGGCGTCCGATGCGCGCCAAGCGTGGTGGACGGGGTCGCGTCCTCGACGATCCCGCCGGAGATCGCGATCGTCTCGCCGGCGCCGGTCCGGATCAGGAGGCGCCCGCGGGCGTCGAGCCCCTCGGTCGTCCCCTCGAGGTCGCCCGCCCGCACCCGCCTGCCGAACGGCTCGGCGCACCGCTTCCAGGCGGCGACGACGGGTTCGGGACCGCAGCGCACGAGGGCCGAGACCAAGGACTCGAGGTGGATCGCCCACCGCGCGGCCACGCGCTCCGGGCGCGCGGCCGAACCCTCGTCGCCGAGGCACCCCGCCGTCCTTGCGAGCTCGCCCCCGAATCGGGAGACGCCCGTGTTCACGCCGAGACCGACGATCACGACGGTCGTCTCGGCGACCGTCGGCGCCTCGCACAGGATGCCGCCCACCTTGCGGCCGCCGCGCAGGAGATCGTTCGGCCACTTGAGGAGAACGCCGCGCACGTCCAGCGCCGCGAGCGCGTCGGCGGCGGCGGCGCCGGCGGCGAGCGGGACGAGCGGCACGCGCTCGTCGGGGGGGCCGGGCACGGCCACGGCGAGGGAGGCGTACAGGTGCCCGGCGGGGGGCGACCACCACGCGCGCCCTAAGCGGCCGCGCCCGGCCGTCTGGGTCTCGGCGATCACGAGCGTCCCGGGCCCCGCGGCACCGGCCCGGAGCCGGCGCTTCAGCTCGTCCGAGGTGGAGTCGATCTCGGCCAAGACCACGACGTCGCGCGGCGCGGTCGCCCCGAGGTCCCGCAACTCCTTCTCCAGCAGCGCGAGGTCCGGCCCGCGAGCGCCGCTCATGCGCCCTCGAGCAGGAAGCTCAGGTCCGCGGCGGGCGCCGAGTGGGTGAGCGCGCCCACGGAGATGACGTCTACGCCGGCTGCGGCGATCTCGGCCATCGTCGCGAGCGTCACGCCGCCCGACGCCTCGAGCACGACCCGGCCGGCCGCCGCCGCGACACAGCGGCGGATCTCCTCGGCGTCCATGTTGTCCAGCAGCACGGCGTCCGCGCCCGCGTCGATCGCGTGGGCGAGATCCTCCTCGCTCTGGACCTCGACCTCGACGCGGATCGTGTGCGGCGCGCCCTCCTTGCAACGCGCGATCGCCGCGGCGAGCGAACCCGCGGCCGCGATGTGGTTCTCCTTGATGAGCACGCCGCTCGCGAGATCCGCCCGGTGGTTCCGGCCGCCGCCGTGGAGCACCGCGAGCTTCTCGAGCGCCCGCATCCCGGGCGTCGTCTTCCGGGTGTCCGCGACGACCGCCTTCGAGCCCGGGGGGAGCGCGTCGACGAAGCGGCGCGTGAGCGTCGCCACGCCGGAGAGCCGCTGCAGGAAGTTGAGCGCCGTCCGCTCCGCGATGAGCAGCGACGCGAGCGGGCCCGCGGCGGTCAGGATCACCGCGTTCCGCTCCGCGCGATCGCCGTCCTGCGCGCGCCGCTCGACGGCGATGCGATCGTCGACGCGCCGCATGGTGGCCTCGAAGACCGCGAGCCCCGAGATCACCGCGTCCGCCTTGGCGATCACCCGGCCGGCGCCCATCGCGCCGGCGGGCACGGTGAGGCGCGTGGTCACGTCGCCGCGCCCGGTGTCCTCCTCGAGCGCGAGGTCGATCAGCCGCAGCGTGTTCGGGCCGAGTGGATCTTGCATTCTCTCCTCCATCAGCGGAAACCGTACCCCGCCCGCAGGATGTCCATGAAGACGTTGCTCGCCGCGTGGAACAGGATCGGCGCGACGATCGTGCCCCGCCGCGCCTTCAGCCAGCCGAAGGCGAGCGCCGGGAAGAACACGAGCAGGCGGTGCGGCGCGAGATCCACCGCGAAGTGGCCGAGCGCGAACAGCGCCGCCTGGACGACGAGCGACGGGCCCACCTCGGCGCCGAGCAGCCGGAACCGTCCCCTCGCGCCGAAGAGATCATCGAGCCGACCCATCAGGTAGCCGCGAAAGAACAGCTCCTCCGGCCCCGCGACGACGACGAGCTGCGCGATCGCCGCGCCCGGGTAGCCGGAGGGCCACGCGAAGTCGAAGCTCCTCTCGGCGACGCCCCACGCCCACGGGGACGCGAGCGCGACCGGCACGAACGCGACGACCATGGCGCCGAGGACCCAGGGCAGATCGACGAGCGGGCGGCCGAGCCGGACCCCGTATCGCGCGTACGGCCTCCCGCGCCTGTCGAGCACGACGATCGGCAGCAAGAGGAACACGACGCCGACGAGCGCGTGGAGCCCGCCGCCGAGATCGAGCGCCGCGTCGAGACGCACGAGCCCCACGACGAGCGCGAGCTGGACGACGAAGACGATCGCCACCTCGGCCCCGAGGCCGCGGGGCAGGGCGGGCGCCTGGGGCGTCTCGGTCTTCGCGGCGGGCTGTTCTTCGGGCGACATCGTCATTGAATAAGCTGCTCGGGCGGGCGGGTGTCAACTGTTCGATACCGCATGGGGAGCTTCCCGCGCAGCGAGAAGAGCGCCGCGAACAGACAGGCCGCGGAGAGGAGGATCAGGGCGAGGAACGACGGGGCGGAGTAGTGCGCCTTGACGACGCGGAAGAACGCCGGCAGCGCGCCGCCGATCAAGCCCAGGCACGCGAGCCCGAACGCGAAGCCCGGCCGACCGGGCAGGAGCGCCGCCAACGCCACGAGCGTCGCCGGCATCGTCATCTGGAAGAGGAAGATCCCCGCCGCGAATACCAACGGGTCGCGCCCTCCGAAAGCGATGAGCGGCGCCGACAGCACGAGCGCCCCGACGTTCACCGGGATCCAACCGAGGCGGTCGGAAGCGATCCCCCCGAGGGTCTTGCCGCCGAACACCGCGGCCGTGACCGCCACGGTCACCCAAGGCGCTTTGTCTAGACCCTGTGCGCCGGCGGTGCCGACGAAGGCGCGCACCGCGATCGAGACGAGCAGCAGGGCCGCGACCACGACGGGCGCCGAGAGCTCGAGCCTCCGCTCCTGGCGGCTGTAGGAGATGCGCGGAGCCCCGGACACGAGCGTCACGAGCAGCGAGGCCGCGAGCGCGGCGAGGAACGGCCACACGCAGATCGCGCCGCTCTTTCCCATCCAGATGCCCGTCGCGAGGCCGATCGCCCCGGGGCCGACGAAGAGCCCGGGGTCGGTCGCCCGTCCGGGGCGCACGGTGAGCGACATGGCGCCGCCCCCGACGTGGTAGAGCGCGTTGCCGAGCCCGGCGAGGGCCATGGCGGCGTAGGGGTTCCAGAAGAGCATCGCCACGGCGCAACCCGCGCAGACGATCCCCGCCCGCGCCGCGGCCATGGGGGCGCGCAGGTGATCGCTCGCCAGCCCGATCAGTGCCTGCCCGGCGAACGCCAGCAGATCGTAGCTGAGGACCAGGCGAAAGCCGTCGCCCACCGACATCCCGAACCTCGCGACCGCCGTGTAGACGACCATAACCGTCGCCGCGTCCACGAGGGCGTGGATGGCGCCATAGGTGATCGGGAAAGCCGGGCTGTCCGCCGACAGGAATTTCATGGTCGATTGCATCCGAGTCGTGTGGCGAAATTTCAACTATGCTACCATGTTCCCCGAAGGGTTCCGCAACGAAAGAGGGTCCGGATTTCATGACGACAAAGAGCGCGATCAAGAATGCCCTGTTGTTTGCGGCCGTGTCCGTCTTCTTGGTTTCGATGGCCCTGTCGGCGAGCGCTGACGTCGCGGATCCGGGGGACGAAGAAGACGACGACGACGCCCCGGAGTGCGAGTGCGCGGCGGTCGGCGCATCGGCCCGTCCCCTGTCCGTCATTTCCGCGCTGATCGCGCCGTGAGTCCGGCTCGCTCGGCGGCGGCATGATCGATTGCCTCCATCACGCCTCCCGGATCTGGTGGTCGGCGTTCCTCCTGACGCTCGTGTTCGAGGTTCCGGTTTACGCCCTTCTGACCAGGGGTAAGGTGACGGCGTGGCGCGCCGTCGTGTCCGCGGTCCTCTGCTCCGCGGTCACGCACCCGTTGCTCTGGTTCGCGTGGAAGCGGTTGGGGATGTCGTATGCCGCCTACCTCGTGACCGGCGAGCTCCTCGTCGTCGCCGTCGAGAGCGCGATCTTCTGGAAAGCGGCCGGCGGGCTGACGTTCCGCCAGGCCGCGCTCACGGCGTTGGCCGCGAACGCGGCGAGCTGCCTCGCGGGGCTCCTCCTGCAGCGGATGACCTGACCACCGGCACCTGACCACCGGCTCCTTGCCGCCAAACCCCAACCCTGGTAGAGAGGAATGCTGCTCGCGACGGCTCCCCGAGGGCGGGGAGGGGCCGCGTGACCCAAGGAGGCAGGAGATGGATTTCGATCTGAGCGAAGAACAAATTCTCATGCGGGACAGCGCGCGGAAGTTCGCGCTGGGCGAGATCGCGCCGACGGTCGAAGAGGACGAGGAGGCGCACAAGTTCCGGCCCGAGCGCGTCAAGCAGATGGGCGATCTCGGCTTCTTCGGCGCCGTGATCCAGGAGGAGTTCGGCGGCACGGACGTCGGCCACCTCGCGGCGTCGGTCATGGCCGAGGAGTGCGCGCGGGTGAGCGCGTCGTGGGGCCTCCCGTTCAACATGCAGATGAACGGCCCGGCGCTGACGATCCAGCGCTTCGGCACGAAGGAGCAGAAGGACAAGTACATCCCGGGGCTCATCGCCGGCGAGGCGCTCGGCTGCTTCGCGATCACCGAGCCGAACACCGGCTCGGACGTCGCGTCGATGAAGACGACGGCCAAGGAGACCGACGGAGGCTTCGTGCTCAACGGCTCGAAGACCTGGATCTCCCAGGGCCACCTCGCGGACACCGGGCTCGTCTACGCCTACACGGACAAGGACAAGGGCGTAAAGGGGATGACCTGCTTCATCGTCGAGATGAAGAAGGTCCCCGGCATCACGACGCGGCCTATCGAGAAGAAGTTCGGCCTGTTCTGCTCGCCGACCTCGGAGATCTTCTTCGAGGACGCGCGCATCCCGAAGGACTCGATCCTCGGCAAGCGCGGCGACGGCTTCAAGGTGTGCATGTCGATGCTCGACGTGACGCGCCTCTCGTGCGCGGCGCGTGCCGTGGGGCTCGGGCAGGCGTGCCTCGACTCGTCGGTCGCGTACGCCAAGGAGCGCACGCAGTTCGGCAAGCCGCTCGCGGAGTTCCAGATGATCCAGGAGCAGATCGCGACGATGTACGCCGAGCACGAGGCGGCCAAGCTGCTCGTCTACCGCGCCGCGTCGAACAAGGACAAGACGCCGGACGCGCGCAACACGCACGAGGTGTCGATCGCGAAGTACTTCGCGGCGGAGGCGGCGGTCAACGCGGCCAACATCGCGATGAAGATCCACGGTTCCTACGGCTACTCGAACGAATACCCGGTCGGGAGGTACCTCCGCGACGCGAAGTCGTACCAGGTGGTGGAGGGAACCTCGAACGTCCAGAAGATGATCATCTCCCGGCACGCGCTGGGACTGTAGGAAGAGGAGAACCCAATGGCAGCGGATATCGTCGCTCCGATGGTCGGAAAGATCGTGAAGATATTGGTCGAGGTCGGGCAGGAGGTCTCCGAGGACGAGCCCGTGCTCATGCTCGAGGCGATGAAGGTCGAGATGCCGGTGGTCGCCCCCGAGGACGGCAAGGTCTCCGAGATCCTCGTCCAGGAAGGCGCGACCGTCGAGGGAAACCAGCTCCTCCTGAAGCTCGCTTGAGCACCTCCCCGCGACCGTGCGAACCCCCGGCCCCCAGAAGATAAAGCTCGCCGATCCGTGCCTCACCGAGGCCGAGGAGCGGGCGGCCGTCGAGGTGCTCCGCTCCGGCCGCGTCGTGGCCGGCCCGCGCGTCGAGGAGCTCGAGACGCGGCTCGCCCGGATCACGGGGCGCGCGCACGCCGTGGCGCTCTCCTCCGGGACCGCGGCGCTGCTCGCGCTCCTGCACGAGCTCGGCATCGGCGTGGGGAAGACGGTCGTCGTTCCAGCGCTCGCCTTCCCGGCCGCGGCCCAGGCCGCCGCTTTCCTCGGCGCCCGCGTCGTCGCCTGCGACGTGGAGCCGACGACCCTGAACGCCAGCGCGCAAACGATCGCGGCGGTGCTCGAGCGGGAAGGGGGCGCGGATCTCGTCGTCGCGGTCGATCTGTTCGGCGTCCCGGCCGAGGCGCCGGGGATAGCAGAGCTCCTCGAGCCGCGCGGGATCCGGTTCGTCGTCGACGCCGCGTGCTCCCTCGGCGCGTCGCTCGACGGGCGGCCCTGCGGCGCGTTCGGCGACGCCGCGATCCTGAGCTTCCACCCGCGCAAGCTCGTCACGACCGGCGAGGGCGGCGCCGTGCTCACGGACAACGCCGGGCTCGCGGCGACGCTGCGCCGCTTCCGCAACGTCGGCGCCGAGGGCGGCGCGTTCCACGGCGTCGGGCTCAACCTCCGGCCGTCCGAGATCGGCGCGGCGATAGGCTGCGTCCAGCTCGCGCGGCTCGACGAGATCATCTCGCGGCGGGCCGCGCTCGCGTCGCGGTACGGCGCGCTTCCGCTCGGGTTCCAGGCCGCGCCCCCGGGCGCGCGGCGCAACCACCAGACGTTCGCGGCGCTCCTGCCCGAGCGGCTCGGGAGATCCGGGCGCGATGGGCTCGTCGCGCACCTCGCGGCGCGCGGGATCGAGGCGCAGGTCGCGAGCCACTGCCTCGGCACGTGCGGCCCGCTCGCCGCGGCGCTCGGCGCGGAAGCGGACGCGACGCCCGCGGCCCGCGCGGCGGCGGATCTCGGCCTCGCGCTGCCGCTGCACGGCGGGCTCTCCTTTGAGGATGTGGACCGGATCGCGGCGGACGTGCGAGACTGGCTCGAGCGGCACGGGGTGACGGGATGACGACGGCGCCGATCCTCGAGGTCCAGGATCTCTTCAAGACGTTCCGGACGGGGTTCTTCCGCCGGCGCGTCGACGCCGTGCGCGGCGTGAGCTTCGAGGTGCGGGAGGGCGAGATCTTCGGCCTGCTCGGGCCGAACGGCGCCGGCAAGACCACGACGCTCAAGGTGATGATGGGGCTCGTCGCGCCGACGTCGGGATCGATCCGGATCTTCGGCCGCCCGTGCTCGGAGCCGGGCGCGCGCGCCCGGGTCGGCTTCCTGCCGGAGAACCCGTACTTCCACGAGTACCTGACGCCGCGGGAGCTGCTCGAGTTCTATGGCAGCCTCGTCGGGCTCGGCGGCGCAAAGCTCGAGCGGCAGAGCGAAGCGCTCATCGAGCAGGTCGGACTCAAGGAGGCGGCGAACCGCCCGCTCCGGAAGTTTTCCAAGGGGATGCTCCAGCGGATCGGGCTCGCGCAGGCGCTGCTCGGCGATCCCGAGCTGCTCGTGCTCGACGAGCCGATGAGCGGGCTCGATCCCATAGGGCGCAAGTTCGTCGCCGATCTCATCGCCGAGCGCAACCGGAGCGGCGTGGCGATCCTGTTCTCGTCGCACATCCTTTCCGACGTCGAGCGGCTGTGCCACCGCGTCGTCATCCTGAACCGCGGCGTCGTGGCCGCCCAGGGCAGCCTCGCCGATCTCGTCGGCAAGGACACCGGCGACGAGACGCTCGAGTCGCTGTTCGTGCGCAAGGCGCTCGAGGGCGGCGGCCCCGAGAGCCCGTAGGAGCGATGGCGGTGCGTTGGATCCCGACGAGAGAGATGATCGCCCAGTCGTGGCAGAAGTACGGCCTCATCGTCGTGGGCAACATCGTGTTCTTCGTCCTCCTCTATTTCATCTCGTACCGGCCGAACAACGACGCGAACCGCGCCGCCGAGCTGCTCATCATGGGACAGGAGCAGGAGACGCAGGGGCGCGCCGAGGCCGCGTCCGTCCTGTACGAGAAGGTGCTCGTGCGGTATCCGAAGACCGAGGCGGCGCGGACGGCCAGGGAGCGGATCCCGGCGGTGCGGAAGTGGGTCGCCTCCCGCGGCGTGCCCGGGAAGCC